>CAZTXU010000009.1:0-26849 GCA_964617705.1 uncultured Muribaculaceae bacterium | reverse complement strand
CAAAAGATAAGAAACTAGAAATTCATTATAGAATTAAAAAAAGTGAAGTATTAGTATAAGAAAATGATACATTGCTTAATTGCAATTTTTAAAAATACAAAAGGGTATCACAAAAACAGGTCATACTGGTATGACGATGAAATACCTTTTATTGAAGCCGCAGAAATAGGAACAGAGAAAGTTATTAAAGACCATTCCTCAATTGGAATAGTTGTAACTACTGATGGTTCAATTGGGGAGATTAAAAGAGAAAACTATGTTGAAGCAGAACAAAGAGTAGTAAACGAATTAAAAGAAATAGGAAAACCTTTTATTGTTATTTTAAATTCAGTTCATCCAATGTTACCTGAAACTGAAAATTTAGCCAATAACTTAAGAGGAGAATACGATGTTCCTGTTATTCCAATTAGTGTTGAAAATATGACAGAAAGAGACATGTATAGCATTTTAAAAGAAGCCTTATTTGAATTTCCAGTTGTTGAAGTTAAAGTAGAAATGCCAGAATGGATTGCATGTCTTTCATATAATCATTGGTTAAAACAAATATATATGGATAAAATAAGAGAAAGTGTTGTTGAAATAGAAAAAATAAGAGATATCGATAATATAACAAACCATTTTGTTAATTGTGAATATATAAGTAAAGCATATCTATCAGATGTAAATACATCAACAGGTGAAATTACAGTTACCTTAAACGCACCAACAGAACTATATAATGAAGTATTAAAAGATATAATAAAAGTTGATGTAACTAATAAAGCAGATTTATTAATGTTATTTCAAGAATATAACGAAGCTAAAGAAGAATACGATCAAATAAAAGGAGCTTTAAAAATGGTTAAAACAACAGGTTATGGAGTAGCTAGCCCTAGTTTAGCCGATATGAAATTAGATAACCCAGAAATAATTAAACAAGGAAGTAGATATGGTATTAAATTAAAAGCCGTCGCACCATCGATTCATATGATTAGAGTTGATGTTGAAAGTACTTTTGAACCAATAATTGGTAGTGAACTTCAAAGTAAAGAATTAATTAATTACTTAATGAAAGATCAAGAAGAAGAACCTTCTAATATTTGGAAAAGCGAAATATTTGGAAGAAGTTTAGATGTTATTGTTAAAGAAGGTATACAAGCAAAATTATCAATGTTACCTGAAAATGCTAGATATAAACTACAACACACATTGTGTAAGTTGGTAAATAAAGGTTCAGGTAATTTATTTGCAATCGTTTTATAATGATTGCTTTTTTTTAATAAATTGTGTAAAATACTTGCAATTATATTAAAAAAATGGTATTCTTTAATTGTAGGTAATGTAAGTTACTTAAAATCAAATAGGAGGTAAATTATGTCAAAAACAGATTTAGTATGTTTTATTGCAGAAGAAACAGGATTATCAAAAGCTGATGCTACTCGTGCATTAGACGCTACAATGAAAGGAATCACTGAAGGGTTAAAAAACGAAGGTAAAGTTACTTTAACTGGTTTTGCTACTTTTACTGCAAAGAAAAAAGAAGCTAAAACTGGAAGAAACCCTAAAACTGGTGAAACTGTTCAAATTCCTGCAAAAGTTGCTGCAACAATTAAAGCTGGTTCTAAATTAAAAGAAGCTTTAAACTAAAAAGGTTTTAAAACCTTTTTTTTATTTTAAAAATGTTATATAATACTAATGGGTGAGAAGATGTACGAAACAGCCAACGAAGTTTTAAAAACAATTATTAATAACGGATATAAAGCTTATATAGTAGGAGGATATCCAAGAGATTTATATTTAAAAAAAGATAGTATCGATATAGATATATGTACTAATGCTACTCCAAAAGAATTAAAAGAAATATTTAAATCAAGCATACTACCAAAACAAGAATATGGTGGGGTAACCGTTATTATAAATAATATAAGATTTGAAATAACTACATTTAGAAAAGAAATAAAATACGAAAAAAATCGTTTTCCAGTCAAAATTAAATATATAGATTATTTAATAGATGATTTAGAAAGAAGAGATTTTACCATTAATACCTTATGTTTAGATGAAAATGGAGAATATATAGACTTATTAAATGCAAGAAATGATATAGATAATAAAATAATAAAAACAGTTGGTAATTCTGATAAAAAAATAGAAGATGATATTTTAAGAAGTTTAAGAGCAATTAGATTTGCTACAATATTAAATTTTAGACTAGATGATGAACTAAAAAAAAGTATTACAAAATACGGGTATTTATTAAAAAAATTATCTTATTATCGTAAAAAAGATGAATTAGATAAAATCTTTTCAAGTCCTAATGCTAAATACGGAATAGATTTAATTAAAGAATTAAAACTACAAGATTATTTAGAACTTAAAAATATAGATAAATTAGTTATAACAAGCCCAATTGCTATTTGGGCACAATTAGATGTATTAGATAAATATAATTTTTCTAGTTCTGAAAAAGAAATAATTGAAAATGTTAATAAAGTAATGAATTTAGATATATTTGATAATTATACTTTGTATAAATATGGATTATATGTTTGTACATTAGTTTCAGAAATAAAAAAAATAGACCGAAAAGAAATCATTTTAAAATATAATAATTTACAAATAAAAGCTCCTAACGAAATAGTTTTAAATGGTTTAGATATATGTAATATATTAAATAAAAAACCAGGTATTTACCTTAAACAAATTATAGAAGACATTGAAATAAAAGTAGTTAATGGTATTCTTTTAAATGATAAAGAAGTTTTATCAAAATATATAAAAGAAAAATATAAGCATTGAATCAAGTTTTAATAAAACTTGATTTTATATATTTAAATTGCTATAATATTTATATGAACAAGAAATTATTTTTTATTACAATTATTAGTATTTTATTAGATCAATTGATTAAATTTGTTATTAGTCATTTTTTTGCTGTTGGAGATAGTTTAACAATTATCAATAATTTTTTTAATATAACTTATGTTAAAAATAATGGAGCAGCTTTTAGTATTTTACAAGGAAATCAAATTTTATTAATTATAATTACAATATTAACTATATTTTTAATAAATTACTTTTTAATTAAAAGTAAAAACATTACAAATTTTGAAGTAATAACTTATGGATTTTTATTAGGTGGTATATACGGTAACTTTATTGATAGAATTTTGTTAGGATATGTAATAGATTATTTAGATTTTACAATATTTGGATATAATTTTGCTATATTTAATCTAGCAGATATATTAATTGTAGTATCAATATTCTTGTTATTAATTTATTCATTTAAAAAGGATGATAACAATGGAAGAAATAGTAAGTGAAAGTGGTAGTAGAATAGATATATATTTAGCTGATAAGTTAAATATTAGTCGAAGTAAAATAGTTAAAATGTTAGATGAACATATATTGGTTAATAATAATAAAGTAAAACCAAGTTATAAAGTGTCAATAAACGATATTATTACAATCAAACCATATGAAGAAAATATTGAAATTAAACCATTAAATTTAGATTTAGATATAGTTTATGAAGATGATGATGTGATTGTAGTTAATAAACCTAATGGGTTAGTCGTTCATCCTGCTGTTGGACATATAAATGATACATTAGTTAATGCTTTAATGCACCATTGTAATTTGAGTGAAGATTTAATAAGACCTGGAATTGTTCATAGAATTGATGCTGATACAACTGGATTATTGATGGTAGCAAAAAATAATTATGCTCATGATTTTTTAGCTAAACAATTAGAAGAAAAAACAGTTACAAGAAAGTATTATGCAATAGTATGGGGCGTTATTAAAAATGATACAGGTACAATTGATGCTCCGATTGGAAGAAGTCAAAATGATCGAAAAAAAATGTGTGTTACTAGTATTAATAGTAAAAAAGCAATTACTCATTTTAAAGTATTAGAAAGATACAAAAGAGCCACTTTAATTGAATTAAAACTTGAAACAGGACGAACACACCAAATAAGAGTACATATGGATTATATTGGTTTTCCTGTTGTAAATGATCAAGTATATGGAAATAGAAAATTATTTGATGATACTGGACAATGTTTACATGCTAAAGAATTAGGATTTATTCATCCTAAAACTTTAGAATATATTCATTTTGATAGTGAACTTCCCCAATGCTTTGTAAACATCTTAAATAAACTTAAGGAGGAATAAAATGAAATATGAAATGACAAAAAATGATGAATTAGTTTTTAAGTTATTGCACTATTTCATCACTGATAAAGGTTATAACCCCGTCATCCTACACGGGGCTAAAGATGAAATTTGGTTAGAAAATTTAGATGGTGATTATAAAATAATAAGATTAGTTTCTAATTATATTCATAATACTGAACAATTAGAAACAGATTTATTTAGAACTAGTCAAATAATGAAAACAATTAGAAAAAAAACATTAAGTTTAAAAGCTCCAGTTTTAAGTATATTTTTAAATATCGGCGATAATGTTGATAAAAGTTTAGATAGTTTTAATAATATAACCTGTGTTTTTGGAAAAAAAATAGGTGATTTAGTTAAATATAAAACAATTAAAGAAAACTTTCCAGATTTACCAAATAAAACTAATTTCCAAGAAGATGGTTTAGAATTATTTGCTAAAATAACAACCGATATAAATAAAAAAACAGAAGTTGATTCTAAACAAGCAGAAGATATATTTAAACCTAAAAAACCAATTGTTACATATATTTTATTAGTTTTAAATGTTTTAGTATTTATTTATATGTATCTATTCAACACACCAAATGAATTTGCTACTTTATTTGCTAATCATAGATATTATGTAAGAGCAGGTGAATTATATCGATTAATTACTTCAGCATTCCTACACGATGGTTTATTTCATTTATTATTTAATTGTTATGCTTTATACGTTATCGGTTCACAAGTTGAAAATTTTTTTGGAAAAACCAAATATGTAATTATATATTTTGGAAGTACAATAACAGCAAGTTTACTTTCAATATGTGCGAATAACAGCTTTAGTTTAGGTGCAAGTGGAGCAATATTTGGATTGTTGGGTTCAATTTTATATTTTGGATACCATTATCGTATTTATTTAGGAAATGTAATTAAAAGTCAAATATTACCTATAATTATTCTTAATTTATCTTTAGGTTTTATTGTAAGTGGTATTGATAATGCTGCTCATATTGGAGGATTAATTGGTGGAGTATTAATGTCTATGATTTGTGGTATTAAATACAAAAACAATAAAAAAGACCGTATAAACGGAATTATTATGACAATTATTTTACTATCCGTGTTGATTTATTTAGGAATTTTTGGATACAATCTTTAAAGATTGTATTTTTTCATATTTATTTAAAAAAAACATATAATTTACTGGTGATAATATGGAATTTCAAATAGGAGATTTAGTGACAAGAAATTCGTACAATAATGATATAGTTTTTATTATAACTGATGTATTAGGCGATATTTGTTATTTAAAAGGAGTTAACGTTAGATTACAAGCTGATAGTGATATTAAAGATTTAGTAAAATTTGAAGAAAAAGATGAAGAAGAAGAACAATTTGAACAAAGAATTAAACCAGATATTGAATTAAATAGAGATGATTATTTTTATTTGCCAGGTAAAATATTACATATTGATACTGACATATATTTAAGTAACAACCTCTTAAGCCCTTATAAAATAAGGAAAAATCAAAAAATTAAAAAATATAAAATTCACCAAAAAAGCGAAAAATGAGTAAAAATTAAGATAAATTCTACACTCCATATAGGAGGGTGACATTACCTTAAGTAACTAAAATTGATATATTTTAACCAAACAAAACATATGTAGGTGTAGGATATGGACTAATTAAAGTAAGTTCATTAGTTACTTTCGTTAATAAGTTTCCTAAAAATACAAAATTATATAAATTTATGACAACTAAACCATCGTACAAAAATGTCGAAAAAAAGAAAAAAGTACGCTGTATCGTACAAAATTGACAAATAAAAAATATGCTGTTATAATGTTATACGAGGAGATGAATGCTATTATGATTAAGAGAAAAAAGTATCTTGATGAGATAAGACCATTTTATGAAGAAGATTTAATTAAAGTTATTACAGGTATAAGAAGATGTGGAAAATCTACATTGTTAGAGCAAATTGTTGAAGAATTATCTGTTAATATTGATAAAGATCATATCATCTATATTAATTTTGAAGATGTTGATTATTCTGATATAAAAGATTTTAAAGATTTGAATAATTATATTGTCAATTTAATAAAAGATGATAAAAAGTATTATTTACTGTTTGATGAAATACAAAATATAGAAAATTGGGAAAAAACAGTAAATTCTTTAAAAGCAACAAAAAATGTATCATTATTTATAACAGGGTCAAATAGTGATTTATTGTCTGGTGATTTAGCAACATATCTATCTGGTAGATATGTAAGTTTTAAAATGCAACCGTTTTCATTTAGTGAAGTATGTGAATTAAAGGGTACTAAAGATTATGATAATATTTTTTTAGATTATGTTAAATGGGGTGGAATGCCACAAAGATTTAGATTTAATGGCGAAAGACAATTACGAACATATTTGTCTGATGTATATGATTCAATAGTTATGAAAGATATTATAAAAAGATTTAAGATAACTGATTTAGATTTATTTAATAGAATCGTTGAATATATTATGACAACACCTGCTCAATCTTTTTCTGCAGAAAATCTAGTTAATTTTTTAAAAGATAAAGATGATAGGAATGTATCTAAAGAAACAATTTATAATTATCTTGAATATATGTGTAAAGGATTATTAGTTTCTAAAGTAGATAGATATGATGTTAGGGGTAAAAGAATATTAAATGGAAAATATAAATATTATTTAGCAGATTTAGGATTAGGTAGAGTGATGAATACATCAAAGAAGGAACAACTTGGTGCTTATATTGAAAATATTGTTTATAATGAATTGATATATAGAGGATATGATGTTAAGATTGGAACATTAGAAAATGGAGAAGTTGACTTTATCGCATTAAAAGATGGTAATAAAGAATATTATCAAGTTTGCTATATATTAGGTGATAATGAAAATGTTATAAATAGGGAATTTGGTGTGTTTGATAATGTGCATGATCATTATCCAAAATATGTAATATCAACTGATAAATTCGATATGTCACAGGATGGAGTAATTCATAAAAATATTATAGATTGGTTATTAGAAAAGTAATAATGTTGAGAACACTTAATTGTGTTCTTTTTTTTGGAGATGTTTATAATAGTGATATATTGTTAATGATTATGCAAGTAATAAGATAGAGTTTGTTTCTAAAGTGAGTATATGGTAAAAAACGGAGTTTTTTGAAAAATTATATACAGTAATTAAATACATTTCTATTATGTTGGGAAACTGATAGAACTTTTACATATATTGATAAAACAATTCGATAAAATGATTCAATAATACTTAACCAATTAGAGTATTAGATAAGATTAGATTAAAAGGCTAATTAGATAATGAAACTATTAAAATATCATTTAAATTGAAGTAGAAAATTCTACTTTTTTTAATGTAATAAATAAAGAATTTGTTCATAAGGTTAAGAAGGAGGACAATTTATGAATACAAAGAAACAAGACTTAGTAATTTGTGTTTATGATGAGAATGGAAAAAATGTGCAAGATGTAATACTTGAAGCATTTGAAAAATTCTTAAAGTTAAAACTACAAAATGCTAAAAGTATATGAATTTGTACATTCGTAATATAAAAAAATTAAATATATAATGAATGTGTTATGTGGAGTTGGTTAAGAAATAAGAAAGTGAGGTTGAAGATGATAGATTACTTAACTAATAAAACATATAAAGCTGGTGCTTATGTTCGACTTTCAATAGAAGATGAAAATAAAGATGTTGAAAGTGTTAGTATTACTAATCAAAGAGCATTTATTAGGGACTATGCTATTAAGAATAATATTGAAATATATGATTACTATGTAGATGATGGATATTCTGGTGGTAACTTTGATAGACCAGGATTTAAAAGATTAATGAATGATATAAAAAATGGCATTATTGATTGTGTTATAACAAAAGATATGTCTAGGTTGGGTAGAGAATTTATTGAAACAGGTAATTATGTGTTTAAATATTTTCCAGAACATAATATAAGATATATTGCTATATTGGAGAATTATGATACTTTAAATCCTAATGGAATGGAAGACATATTGCCATTTAAAGCAGTTATCAATGATATGTATTTAAAAGATATATCAAGAAAAATTAAAAGTGTTAGACACGACAAAATGAAAGATGGATTATTCGTAGGAAGTTCAGTAACTTATGGATATAAAAGATCTGAAGAAGATAATAGAAAACTTGTTATTGATGAATATGCTTCAGGTATTGTTAAAAGAATATTTGATATGAAAAATGATGGAATGACAGATGGTATGATAGCAAGAACATTAACAAATGAAGGAATATTACCTCCTGATGTTTATAGAGGTAAAAAATTAAAAAAGATTACTGTTACTACAAATTTATGGAAACCTAGTTCAATAAAAACAATATTAACAAATGAAGCATATATAGGTAATTTAATTCAAGGTAAATATGAAAGAGTTAGTTTAAAATCAAAAAAGAAACGTTTGTTACCACGTAGTAAATGGATAATAAAAAAAGGTACAGTTCCTCAAATTATATCAAAAGAATTATTTGAAAAAGTAAATGCACAAAAAAGAAAAACTGATACAAGATTTAGACAATATGATTATTTACTTAAAGGATTAGTAGTATGTGCTGATTGTGGTAAAACAATGTTAGTTAGACGAGTAAAAAATGGGAAAGATTATAATAAAGTTCATGCAATTTATGTTTGTAGAACTTATGCTACTTATAGGAATAATATTTGTAGTATGCACTATTATAGAGAAGATGTATTGAATGAACTAGTTTTAAAAGAAATAAGAGCAGTTCTAATTAAGTATTCTCAAAATGAAAAACTTGATAATAAATATAAATCATCAATATGTAATATGAATTTGTTAGAAAACTACGAGAAAGAATTAGCAACTATGAAAAATAAAATTGTTACTGTTGATAAAGCTATAAGTGAACTTTATAAAGATAAAGCTAATGGTATTATTAGTGCAGATGAGTTTTCTGGTATTAAAAAAGAACTAGAAAAAGATAGAAAAGAATATGAAACAAAGATAAGAGATTTAGAAATAATGCTTGGTGAATCTAAAAATGTATTGACAGATGAAAAAACAAAAATGAAATGGATTAATGAATTTTTAAAGTCAAAAACACTAGAAAAAGAAATCCTTAAGATACTAGTAAATAGAATAGAAATAAGTGAAGATAAGACTATAAAAATATATTTTAATTTTAATCTTAACGAGGTGGCAAATGGATAAAAAGTTAACAGTTGCCTATGTTAGATTATCTCAAGAAGATATGAATAAATTAAAAGATTTTTCAGAGAGTATATATAATCAAATTGGCATAATAAAATCTTATGCAAAAAGTATGGGATTAAAAGTTGATAAAGAATATATAGATGATGGTTTTAGCGGAACTAATTTTGATAGACCAGGATTTGAAAAATTAATTGATGATATAGAAAAAGGTATTATTGGGGTAATCATAACAAAAGATATGTCTAGATTAGGAAGAAACTTTATTGAAACAGCATATTATATTAGCGAATATTTTCCTAAAAATGGTGTTAGATATATTGCTATAAATGATGAGTTTGATAGTGAAAATCCTAATAATAGTGAACAAGAAATTATGTTAGGTTTTAAATCTTTAATCAATGATAGATATGTTAAAGATTCTTCTGTTAAAAGGAAACAAATAGCAGAATCAAAAACAAAAGATGGACAGTTTATAGGTTTTATTGCTCCTTATGGATATAAGGTAGTAAAGCATGATAATAAAAGAACTTTAGAAATTGATGAATATGCTTCAAGTATAGTTAAAAGAATATTTACTGAAATAGCGAGTGGTAAAACAAGATGTGAAGTAGCAGAAAAATTAAATGAAGATAAGATTATACCACCTGTACTTTATATGAATATGACACCTAGTAAAAACAAAAAATATTACTATGATTGGTCTGCAGGAACAATATATAGAATATTGAAAAACGAAACCTATACAGGAAAGATAGTAAAGAGAAAAACAACTAAAAAAAGTCATTTACAAAAGAAAAGAGAAATTATACCAATAAGAGATAGAGAAACAATAGAGAATTGTCATCAACCAATAATTACTGAAGAATTATTTAAAGAGGCAAATGAAAAATTAATTTTTATGAAAAGGAAAGAGAAAAATGATTATTGTGGACTATTTAGTGGATTGGTAATATGTGGAGAATGTGGCAGAGTAATGACTGCTTGTAGAAGAAAAGATCGTGCTAATGTTAAATACTACTTTGATTGTACAAAAGTTGTTGATAGAAAATCTTGTCCTAATAGAACTATTGCAGATTCAAAATTAAGAACTGTTATTACATCTACACTAAAAGATATTATAGATGATTATGTAAACGAAGAAGATATAACTACACAAGTAACAAGAAATTTAATAAAATCTGAAAGACCTAATTTGAAAATATCACATTTAAAAGAGGATATCGAATTACATAATAAGAATATAAGAAATTTATACTTGCAAAAAACAAAAGGGGAAATTACTTTAGAACAATTCCTAGAAACAAAGAAGAATGAAACACTTTTAAAAGAAGAATCAGAAAATTTATTAAAAGAAATATTAGAATCTAAAAATGAAGATGTAAGAAAAGAAGAAATAGTAGAACAGTATAAACATTTTATAAATGGTGATGAACTTATGAATGTTGCTTTAAGAGATTTAGTAGATAAAATTGTTGTTTATAAAGATAATACATTGAAAATATCTTTTAAGTTTGGACTAGGAGAACTAAGGAAAATAAGATTAAATAAACGACTATGGTAAATAAATGTTACCTTTAATTAATACTAAATAAGTTACTTAACAGAGGTCAGCAGATGGCGACAGTGATTATTTAAACAGATGTTTAGATTATTATAAACAAGCTAATATTTGGGCTAAAGGAATTCAAGAAACTGAAGAAAATGTACCACTTTATATAAGAGATTGGTTAGAAGAATATAACCCTAATATAATTGTAATAACTGGTCATGATGCTTATTATAAAAAAAAGGGAAATGTTAATGATATAACAGCCTATAAAAATAGTGAAAATTTTGTTAAAGCAATAAAAGAAGCAAGAAAATTTGAAAAAAGTCATGATAAATTAATTATTATTGCTGGTGCTTGTCAAAGTGATTATGAAGAATTAATTAAAGCTGGCGCTAATTTTGCTTCTAGTCCCAAAAGAATTAATATTCATGCCCTAGACCCAGCTATAATAGCTACTACTATGAGTTTATCAGATGCTAACGTTGATATTGATTTAAAAGGAATAATTGAAAAAACTAAATATGGAAAAAGAGGAATAGGTGGAGTTAGAACAAAAGGAACAATGTATGTTGGTTATCCAAGATAGGAGGTAATATGATAGAAGAAATAAAAAAAGAACTTTATGATCATATTGGAAAAGAAGTTTTAATTAAACATAATTTAGGAAGAAATAAATTTGAACAATACCACGTTACGATAAAAGAATTATATGATTATGTTTTTTTAGTTGAACTAAATGGTAAGGGCAAAAAATCCTTTTCTTACTCTGATGTACTTACAAATACAATAAAAATCGATTATTAACTTGCTTTTTTTTAAAAAATAGTATATACTTAATGTGTAAGACTGGAAGGAGAGGTTTGCATGGAAATTACTTCAGTTACTGTTCGTAAAGAAGAAAAAGAAAATTCAAAAATGAAAGGAAAAGCTTCAGTTCTAATTGATGATTGTTTTGCAGTTCATGATATTAGAATCATTGAAGGAAACGATGGATTATTTATTGCTATGCCTAGTCGTCAAAAAGCTAATGGTGAATATCGTGATATCGCCCATCCAATCAATTCAGAAACTCGTAAGATGTTTGAAGATAAAATCCTTGAAGCATATAAAAACGCCTAATAGCGTTTTTTTGTTTACGTTTAATAAGAAAAAAGTAGAATTATGGTGTAATAAAAAAATATTTTGGTATAATCAGTTTGTAGGCTGGAAATTAGATGAAGGAATATGAAATATTTAAAAATTACTATTGCTGCTTTTCTAATAACTGCAAGTTTATCAGCTATATCTGCTAACGCTTCTGGTCACATGACTTATCTGAATGTTCAATTACCAAAATTTGCTAAAAATGTTACATATGTTCCAGAAACCAAAAATGATCATGGATATCAATAGTATAAAAGTAATGGAACTGTTGATATGTTAACATCAGGAGAGGTAAGAGTTGTAGTAAAAACAAGTAATTCTGACTATGGAACTAGTGCAGATTTAGCATTAGCAAAAAATGAAATCAAAACTTGGGGAAATACTGTTGTTAATACTTTTCCTAGTAATAAATATGAAATAACTATGCGAAGAGAAAAATCAGCTATTTCAAAAGCTTCACATACTGGCAGTTGGTTGCTTGATGAAAAGTACGTCGAAGCTGTAAGTTAAAAGTATATTATGTGTTGTATGTTGTAAATCTTAAAATAATTTAAAATATATAATATTTCCACCTTACAACACATTTTTTAAAGGAAGTGATTTTATTAAATTTTTAAAGAAAAACAAAATGGCTTTAATATCATTTTTAATATTATTTGTTTTAGGAAATGTATCATTATTTGAATATGCTGAAAATAGAAAATCACAAGTAGAATATTGTTATGATTCATATAATCAATGTAGTAATAACGAAGAATATTATAATACATTTAAAGATTATTGTGATAAATTACCAGAATATGAACACGTATGTATAAGTGATACACAGACTATTTTATATACATTAATAAATGGTAGTCATTTTAGTATAATAGTTTACTTTGGACCTTTATTTGTACTTATTCCAGCTATGTGGAATGTTCAAAAAGAAATAAATTCAAACTTTTCAAAGTTATATTTAACTAGAAAAAATTATAAATCTTATCTAAAAAGAATAATGAAAGAAGTATATAAAAATATATGGATTATACCTACTATTATATTGTACTTATTTGTTTGTTCTTATATGCTATCTGGTCATTTTGATTATCATTTTTCATATGATAGTAGTTATGCAACTTATGAAATACAATATTTAAAAAATTTTGGAATTTTCTTTGTTTGTTATATTATGAACTTTTTAGTTCAATCTATACTTTATATTAATTTAGGATTAATTTGCTTACGAAAAAGTAAAAATATAATTATTACTATCCTTGAAACATATTTGCTATTTATAGGAATTGAAATATTTCTTGAAATATTTATAAATGAATTTATTTTATATAATATATTTGGTATTAATTTATTTGGTTTTTTAAATATTTTAGATATTTATACATTCTCATATACCATTGGTTTAATACCCTATTTAGCGCTAAGTTTTACAATAACATTATTATCACTTATTGCAGTAAAAATATTATATAAAAACAAAGAAAAAACTTTTATTGAATGGGAGAGATAATTGTGAAAATAACTGTAAATAATTTAACAAAAAAATTTAAAGATATAGTCGTTGTTAATGATGTGAATGTAACATTTGAAAGTGGAAAAATATATGGACTAATCGGAAGAAACGGAAGTGGAAAAAGTGTATTTTTAAAAATGCTTTGCGGATTTTATATTCCAACTAGTGGACAAATACTATTTGATGGAATAGATTATATAAAAGAAAACGGATTTCCAAAAAATACAAGAGCTATGATTGAAAAACCTGAATTTATACCTGATTTAACAGGATTTGAAAATCTTAAATTATTAGCTTCTATACAAAATAAAATTAGTGATGTGGAAATTATAAAATCATTAGAGGAAGTAAATTTAATTAGTGAAAAAGACAAGAAATTTTCTAAATATTCTTTAGGTATGAAACAAAAACTTGGTATTGCTCAAGTAATAATGGAGAATCCAGATGTAATGATATTTGATGAACCATTTAATGGAATTGAAGAAGAAACTGTAATTAAATTAAGAAAAACATTTAAAAAATATGCTAGTGAAGGTAAATTAATAATAATAGCAAGTCATATAAAAGAAGATGTAGAAACTTTAATCGATTGTGTATATAAATTTGATAATGGAATAGTTAAGATAGAAGAATATGAAAAACATTAAATATAAATTAGATTTATTAAAACCAATATTTAAAACTTCAAAATTTAAAATTGTATTTTTAGGAATTATAATATTAAACATTTATGCAATTGGAAATTTAGATTTTAGAATGGGTTATTATGAAGCTATTTTAAATACTATTTCAATGCAGTCTTATGTATCATTTTTATTATTACTCGTGTTTTTAAACGCATACAATGTTTATAATCAATTTGAAAAAAATATTCCATATATTATAAGATTTGAAACAAAAGAAAGTTATTATAAAGAACTTATTAAATTAATAATACTTATGAATACAATTATTATCTTTACAAGTTTTATATTTAGTTTAGCTGGGATTTTTTTAATAAACAATAACATGATTAATATCAATTACTATTATTATAATATCCCTATGTATGTATATATGATTTTTAATTTTGTAAAATTGTATTTTCTAATTCAATTAATTGTTATTATAGGACTATTTATATATATGATAACTAATAGATTTATAGGAACGATAACAACAACATTTATTAGTATAATTCCAATGATTTGGGGTTATAAGATTCATGCTATAAATCAACTTAAAGATATATATTGGTTTTGGGGTTATTATTTATTATTTCTACAATATAATAATTTTATATTTGAAATAAGCGTAAATGTCAGTTTTCTTTTGCTTTTGTTATTAATTTGTATTATTTTATTTAATATTTTGATTAGTAAAAATAGGCAGGTTGGTACATAATGAAATATTTTATATATAAAGATTTTTGGACAATGAAAAGTAAACTTTTAAAATTAATTTTATCTTATTTATTTTTAATAACAATAACATTTATACTTGATTTTATTACATATAAAACATTAGATATTAATATAATTAAAGGAATACTTGGTCTTTTAGATATTAGAACATCTGGTTTAATTTATATGTTAATGAGAATTTTTCAAATAACTTTTTATTTATATTTAACTTTCAAATTAATAATTGATGATTTAATGTATTTTACTTCAAACATATTTTTAAGAATTAGTAAAGTAAAATGGGCTATTAAAAAAATGATTTCTGTTGTTGTTTTATGCACATTTATTAAACTTTTTGTTTATTTATACATAACATTAATCTCATTTATTTTTACAAATGAATTATTTGACTTATTATATTTATTTTATAATGATATTATTATAACTATATCAATACAATTGTTTTTATTTCTTTTAATTATAACAAAGAATAGAAAAATATTTTATATATTTTTACCTTTATTTATTTTATTATTATATTATATTTTGTTTTTAAATTATAATATAAATTTAATTATTATAACTATATTAATAATATTTAATATTATATTTTCAAAAAAATATATTAATTAAGAGTTAAACTTTTTAATATATTTTTTTTTGTTTCATATAATCTATTAAGGAGGTTTTATTATGGACAAGGATAGTATTCAAACATTTAATCATAATATAACAGTAAACGAAAGAAAAAATATTATCATAACAGGAGTAAAAAAAATCGATAGTTTTGATAACGAAGAATTTTTATTAGAAACAACAATGGGTTCACTTATTATAAAAGGAAATGATTTAGAAATAATTAAATTAGATACTTATCAAGGTAGTGTTTCAATAAAAGGAATTGTAAATAGTTTAACATATAATGAACAAACTAAAAAAGAAGAAGGAGTATTTTCTAAATTATTTAAATGATGAATTTAGATATTCAAATAAAAACCTTATTATTTTCATTATTATATGGTTTTGTTTTTAATGCCTTTGTAACACTATTAAATAAATATATTTATAATAAAAAAGTAGTTGTTCAAGTTATATCTACTTTAATTTTAACTTTATTTAGTACAATTACTTATTTTATAATTTTACAAAAATTAAACGAAGCAATTATTCATCCATACTTTCTAATTATGTTTATTGTTGGTTATGGGTTAACTAATGTCGTAAAAAAGATACTAAAACATTTGCTATGATATTTAAAACATGCTATAATGTTTTTGGAGGTATATCGATGAAGAAAGTATCAAAAAATGCGAAAATTAGATTAATTTTATTTGGTATACCATCTATATGTATGGTAGTATATTTTACTTTTACTCTTACAAGTTCAATATTTAACTATATTTCCTTAAAAAAAGAAGAAAATAATTTAAAAAATGAACTCATTAGTTTACAACAACAAAAAGAAGATTTAAAAATAGAAATTGAAAAATTAAATGACCCTGAATATGTAGCAAAGTATGCTAAAGAAAAATATCTTTATTCTCAAAATGGAGAATATGTTATTAAAATAGAAGAAAATCTTGAAGAAATTAGTAATAAACAAACTAGTAATAATATTGTTTTATATGTTACTGGATTTGGATTAATAATTTTAATTTTATTAGTAATAAAAAAAAGGACTAAAGTCCTATAGAATCATTCTTACTTTCAAAGTAAGTTTTTTCTTTATATTTACATATTCTACCAATTATATTAGTTGGGAAACTATTTACCAATTTGTTATAGTCAGTAATTGTATCATTATAATATTTTGCAATTGCATTAATTTCTATTTCTGAATCATCTAATTCATTAGCTATTTTCATAAATGAATCACTTTTTTGTAATTCTTCATAGTTTTCTTTAAAATAATTAAATTGTTTAATTTCTTCACGAATTTGTTTATCTAAATCAAAATTAGAAAGTTTACGACTACGTAATTTAACAATTTTACCTAAAACCTCACCATCATAGTTGCAATTAGCTTTTATTATACTTACTGATTTATTTAACAAATCAAATCTTTTTCTTAAAATAGTATCGATATTTGCCTCAGCTTCATTAATTCTAATAATATAATTTTGATAATGATTATATGTACTAATATATAACATAAGTAGTAAACATATAATAACTAATACTAATAAAATAATAACTACCATTGACATTCACATCACCATACTAATTATAGCAAATTTTAAAGCAAATATCAATTAAAATTCCATAATATAATTAATCGGTTCATCAAATGAAATATAATCTACATAAATCATTAATAATACTTGCCATACTCCTGTTTCTGGTATACTTAAAATAATATGATCTCTTCCTGATTGTTCAATTATTCCTTTAAATTCTATATCTCGCCATTCATTAGAATCTGGGAAAGTTTGATGAACTCTTACTTTTTTTCCTTTGTTTAATCTTAAAATATTTTCAATATAAGATTGTTCCATCGGTAAGTCTCCAACATTAAAAGTTTGAGGAGCCACACTAGGAATACCAGTAGATGTATTGGTAAATGGTTGTTGATTAATATTTTTTAAATTTGGGTTTATATATGCGTTATTCATAAAATCATCCTTTCCTTATAAATATATTTAATTTAATTATAAAATATGAAAATTATTGACACTTTAATTTTGAATTGTTAAAATTAATATTAGGTGATATAAATGAAAATAAAAGTTGGAGTATCTAATCATCATATTCATTTAAAAGAAAGTGATTTTAAATTATTATTTGGTTTAGATAGTAAATTAGAAATAAAAAATATGTTAAGCCAAAAAGATCAATTTGCTAGTACTAGTTTGCTTACAATTAAAACAGATAAATCTGAAATTTCTAATGTTCGTGTTTTAGGACCATTTAGAGATTATACCCAAATTGAAATATCACAAACAGATGCTTATAAATTAGGAATAAACCCACCAGTTAGAGATTCAGGTGATTTAGATGATAGTGAAATAGTAACTTTAATAGGACCATGTGGAACTATTAAAACTAATGGTTGTATCATAGCCCATCGTCATATTCATATAAGTAGTGAACAAAAAAAAGAATTGAATTTAGAAGATATAGTAAGTATTAAATATGGTGGAATAAAAGGTGGTATATTAGATAATGTTAAGTGCAAAATAACTCCTTTTGCTTCAATCGAACTACACATTGATACTGATGAAGCTAACGCTTTAGGAATTAAAAATAATGATGAAGTAGAAATAAACAGGTATTAGTTACCTGTTTTAAAATTATGATACCATTTAATAATTTTATCCTTACTATCTGACCAATTACTAGTAGTAAAATTACTAATAATATCAAAAGTACTTGTTGTATAATAAGACAATTCATCTTTAACTTCCATTAAAATATTATAATCATCTTCACTTAATTTTTCTTTAGTTAATTCATTAATATCATCAATACTATTTTTAATAATATTACTAGCTTTGTTATATATATCATCAGTTTTATTATTTATATCTTCTTTATAATTAGGAAAACTTTTATTTATTAATTCATCTATTTGGTTAGCAGTATTTAAAATATTTTTTTTAGTTTCTTCAGTTAAATCATTAAACTTTATCCCATTAACCCCACCGCCACAAAAGATAAAATCAACAATACTTATAAAAATACCTTTTAGTTTAGTTTTTGTTTCTTCTGTTTTATCAGTATTTAATAATGAATTTGTTTGTTTTAATAAATTATCAAATGTTTCAATTATTTTTTCATCAGTTAAATTATTTTCTACTATATTAGTTTGATTATTATTCTCACAACCAGTAACGATTATAAAACCTAATAAAACAATACATATAATTTTTTTCATATTATCAACCTCATACTTATTATAACAAATTTATTAAATAAATTTAATTTTTTCTTACATAAAATGGATTTTAAGTAGAAAATTTGATACAATTAGAATAGGTGATTAAAATGATTATAAAAACAGTTGATGGTAATGAAGCTTGTAGCTTAAGTTCTTACTTATTCACAGAGGTAGCAGGAATTTATCCAATTACTCCTTCTAGTCCAATGGCTGAACACATTGATAAATATAGTAGTAGTGGGAAAACAAATATATTTAATGATAAAGTTAAAATAGTTGAAATGCAAAGTGAAGCAGGAGCATCTGGTATGGTTCACGGTTCGCTTAGAGGAGGCTCTTTAACAAGTACTTATACAGCAAGTCAAGGTTTACTTTTAATGATTCCTAATATGTATAAAATGGCAGGAGAAATGTTACCTTGTGTGATTCATGTAGCAGCAAGAAGTTTATCTACTCATGCTTTAAGTATTTTAGGCGACCACCAAGATGTTTATGCCACAAGAATGACAGGTTTTACTATGCTAGCATCTAGTAATGTTCAAGATTGTAATTATTTATCAGCAATTGCTCATTTATCAGCAATAAAAGCAAGTTTACCTGTATTACATTTTTTTGATGGATTTAGAACTAGTCATGAATTATCAAAAATAAATATTTTAGAAAAAAAAGATTTAGAAAATTTAATTGATATAGAATCTTTAAATAAATTTAGAAATAAAGCAATAAATACTAATAACCCTAAAACATATGGAACAAACCAAAATGATGATATATATTTTCAAGTAACTGAATCAAGAAATATATATTATGATAAAATGCCTGATATAATAAATGAATATATGAAAAAAATAAATGAAATAACTAATAGCGATTATAAACCTTTTAATTATTATGGAGGAAAAGAAGCCACTAAAATAATTGTTGCAATGGGTAGTGTTTGTGATACTATAAAAGAAGTAATTGATGTTTTAGGAAATGATTATGGTTTGATTGAAGTTCATCTATATCGACCATTCAGCAAAAAGTATTTATTAGATGTTTTACCTACTAGTACTAAAAAAATAGCCGTTTTAGATCGAACAAAAGAATTTGGTTCAAGAGAACCATTATACCTTGATATATGTGAAGTTCTAAAAGAAAAAGATATAAAAATAGTTGGAGGAAGATATGGATTATCTAGTAAAGATACAACTCCAAGTCAAATAAAAGCTGTATTTGATATGTTAGATAATGATTTAAAAGACAATTTTACAATTGGTATTGTTGATGATGTTACTAATTTAAGTTTACCTTCAAATGACTTTAAAATAATTAAAAACAATGAAATTTTAATTTATGGTTATGGTTCAGATGGTATGGTTAGTGCTTCAAAATCATTATTAAAAACATATAGTGAAAAGTATTTTGTTCAAGGATATTTTCAATATGATTCTAAAAAATCAGGAGGAGTTACTAAATGTCATTTAAGATTTGGTAATAACCCAATAAAATCTCCTTATTATGTTTTAAATCCTAGTTTAATTGTTGTAACTAAAGACACTTATATGAATAACTTTAAAATATTAGATAATATATTAGAAAACGGAACTTTTATTTTAAATACAGTTGAAACTGATTTAAATAAATTTTTAAATGATAACGTTAAAAAAGTAATCATCGATAAAAAAATAAAATTTTATACAATTAATGCTTATGAATTAGCTAGAAAAGTTGGTTTAGGAAACAAAATAAGTACAATTATGGAAGCAGTTATTTTAAAATTAAATAACGTTGTTGATAGTGATATAGCAATAAATTCTTTAAAAGAAGAAATAGAAAACCGTTTTAAATTAAATAAACCAGAATTAGTTCTACCAAATATTAAAGCAATTGATGAAGTTGATAATTATATAAAATTAGTTGATTTAAGCGGTAAATACGAAGCAAAAGAAGAAAAAATAAAAGATATATATGAAGCAATAAGAAAAAGATTAGGTGATGAATTACCAGTATCAGCTTTTAAAAATATGAGTGATGGTACTTTTGATTCTAATACTAGTATTCATGATAAAAGAATGATAAGTGATATTGTTCCAAGTTATATTAGTAGTAATTGTATTAAATGTAATATGTGTTCATTAATATGTCCTCATGGAGTTATTAGACCATTTAAATTAAGTGATTCTGAATATGAAAAAACTCCTGAATTTATTAAAAAAAGATGTGTTGATAAATTTATAATAGCCGTTAGTGTTAAGGATTGTACTGGTTGTGGATTGTGTATGAAAACCTGTCCTAAAGGTGCTTTAATCAGTGAAAAATTAGTTAACAAATTAGAAGAACAAGAAGTATTTGATTATTTACAAGAAAATGTTACTTGTAAAGAAGATAATGTATTTAATATAAAAAATAGTCAATTTAAAGAACCTAAATTACAATTTAGTGGAGCTTGTGCTGGATGTGGTCAACCAGCTTATATAAAATTATTAACGCAGTTATTTGATAATGTAGTTATTTCTAATGCAACTGGTTGTTCATCAATTTATGGTGCGTCTAGTCCAAGTATGCCTTATAAAATACCATGGGCATCATCATTATTTGAAGATAATGCTGAATATGGTTATGGTATTTATGTATCTAACCAAACAATGAAAGAAAAAATTAAAAATATCTTTTCAAAATATGATGATGAATTATTTAAAAAATGGTTAGATAATCCTAATGACTATAAAATAACTAAAGAAGTATATGATAATATTGATTATAACAAATATAGTGAATTAATTCCTTATAAAAATCATATTATTAAAAGAAATTTATGGATAGTAGGTGGCGATGGTTGGGCTTATGATATTGGATTTAGTGGAATTGATCATGTTTTAGCAACTAATGATAATGTTAAAATATTAGTTTTAGATACTCAAGTTTATTCAAATACTGGAGGTCAAGCTAGCAAAGCAACTCCAAAAGGTAGTATCGCTTTATTTGCAAGTAGTGGTAAAAATACTAATAAAAAAGATTTAGCTAGAATGATGATGAGTTATCCTAATGTTTATGTTGCTCAAGTAAGTTTATATGCTAATCCAATGCAAACAATTAAAGCATTTAAAGAAGCAAATGAATATAATGGACCAAGTATTATTATTGCTTACGCTCCTTGTATATCACATGGAATAAAAGGTGGTATGATTAATAGTTTAGATATGGAAAAAGAAGCTGTTGAATGTGGATATTTCCCTTTATTTAGATATAATCCTACTACTAAATTTAGTTTAGATAGCAAAGCTAATTTTGATTTATATGAAAACTTTTTAATGAAGCAATCAAGATATAATGTTTTAACTAAAATAAATGATAATTCATATGAAATATTAAAAGAAAATAAAGAAAATGCTATAAATAGATATAATTATTATAAATCATTAGAGGACTGAAAAGTCCTTTTACATTTGTTTACAAATTAAAATTAATTATATCTTGACTATTATCTTGGTTATTAAATATAATTGTATTAAGAAAAAGAACTACCTTAGGTGGTAGTTCACATAAAAGAATAAAAAGGGGTTGGCTAGCGTGATACTAGCTCCAATTCAAAATGGAATTCGAATTGGTGATATATATACTAATCTAAAAGTTGATTTTTGTCAACCTTTTTTTATTATTTTTTGAAAAAAATTTTATTTTAAAGACTCTTTTAATATATTTAATATATTATTTTTTTCATTATCATCACTATTATTCCACAATAATTCAAAAAAAACTCCTAATCCTGGTAAAGTAATTTCATCATTCTCTTTAATAGAACTTTTAATTGCTTCACATATTTCTTCTTTTTGATTGTTTTTAAAATTATTTTTAATATAATCTCTTATATTCATAGTATCATTCCTTTCTCTTATTATTTTGAATAAAAACAATTTATTTTATACATATATTTAATTTAATTGCTTGAAATAATAAATTTGATATGATAGAATTGGTTTAATAATAGTTAAACTTATTAATACCTTTTAAAACAATTATAAAGGAGGGCAATATGAAAAAAGGGTTTACTTTAATTGAATTATT
Source organism: uncultured Muribaculaceae bacterium (assembly GCA_964617705.1). Lineage (GTDB taxonomy): Bacteria > Bacillota_I > Bacilli_A > RF39 > UBA660 > Faecisoma. The sequence continues at coordinate 3,928 of CAZTXU010000009.1, read as the reverse complement.
AGCAGTAATTATAGTACTAGCAATAATAATATTAATAGCTACTCCAATAATCTTTAATGTAATAGAAAACGCTAAATTAAAATCACTAGAAAATAGTTGTTATGGAATAATAGATGCAGTTAAAACAAATTATTTTGAAAACTTATTAAATAGTGAAGATGGAAAAGTTAATTTATCTGGAGATGTTGATGATTTAATAATATCAGGTGAACAACCATATTATGGAACATGGGAAATTGATAATACAAAAGATAGTAATAAAAGAGGAATTAAAATAAAAAATGTTAAATTTAAATCAATGAAAAATTATACTTGTAATAACGATTTAACAACAGGAAAAGTAAATTGTATTAAAGATGAAATAGATAATACTATACCAACAATAACTCCTAAACAATCAACAATTAGTGTAGGAAAAGGAACAAATAAAAAAATTAAAAAATATTTTGATGTTACCTTTGGAACAACTGGAGGAGAAGTAGTTTGTGATATTGTTAATGTAAATTCATTAGAAATAGGAAATCATACAATAAAATGTATTGCAACAGGAACAAATGGAAAAACTGCTGAATCAAGTATAACTTTAACAGTAGCCGAATTTTTAAAAGATGTTATTTTAAAAGAAACAATAAAAGGAACAAATGTTAATTGGACAACTTCTTGGCAAGAAAGTGGATTATATGCTCAAAGTGTGAAAAAAAATAAAACTTATTATTTTCGAGGACAACCAACAAATAATTATATTAAATTTGCTGGATTAGATTTTAGAATAATAAGAATAAATGAAGATGGAAGTATAAGAATAATACTAGCTAATAGTTTTAAAAATAGAATGTTTAATAGTAATACTCATAGTTATGATAAAATATATTATACAAATTCAGGATTGAAATCAGAAATTGATAATTGGTTTACAACAAATATAACAGGAGAATATGTTAATAAAGTAGTAACCAATGGAACTTTTTGTGAAACCGCACGAACTATGTCCGATGACAGTTATGTTGCAGGAAATGTAAATTTAATAAGAAAAGAAAATTATACTCCAACATTTAATTGTACTATAGATGAAAATAATAAAGGAATAGTAACAGCAAGTGCTGGATTAATAACATACGATGAGGTAATTTTTGCTGGTGGATGGTATTCTAAAACAATAAATTATTATTTAAATGATGGAACTGATTATTGGACAATGAGTCCAGCTGGATTAGATATTAATAATTATGCTCATGCTTGGTATATAAGTAGTAATGGTTATATTAATAATAATATTGTATTTAATTCTTATGGTTTACGTCCTGTTATCAATTTAAAAGCTGATACATTAGTAATAGGAAGTGGTACAAGTACTAATCCTTATATTGTAAAATAAACTATATTTAAAATAAAATATTTAAATTTAATTATAAATGTTGTATAATTATAGTGGAGGTGCAATAGTGAATACAAGTACTATTATTTTAATTGTAATTGTTGCTTTAATAGTATTAATTGGATTATATATCGGGAAAACATATAATTCATTAGTAAGATTAAGAAACAACGTTAAAGACCAATGGTCACAAATTGATGTATTATTAAAAAGAAGAGCGGATTTAATTCCTAATTTAGTTGAAACAGTAAAAGGTTATGCTTCACATGAAAAGGAAACATTAGAAGAAGTTATTAATGCTCGTAATAAAGTAGTTGGAGCAAAAAATACAGAAGATGAAATTAAAGCTGATGGAGAATTATCAAGAGCTTTAGGTCGACTTATGGCTGTTGCTGAATCATATCCAGATTTAAAAGCAAATACAAACTTTTTAGATTTACAAAACAACTTAAAAGATACTGAAGATAAAATTCAATATGCTAGACAATTTTATAATGATTCTGTTTTAAAATATAAAAATAAAATGGAAGTTTTCCCATCAAATATTATTGCTTCAATGTTTAATTTTGAAAAAGAAACTTTCTTTGAAATTGATGAAGCAAGTAAAGAAGTACCAAAAGTACAATTCTAAAGACTTAATCAATAAGTCTTTTTTAGGAGGATTTATGAAAAAGATATTATTATTTTTAATATTATTATTACCATTTAGTGTTAAAGCGTATGGAATTGATAATTATAATATAGATGCAACTGTTTTAGAAGATGGAAGCCTACATGTCATTGAAACATTTGAAATGAATGGTAGTTTTAATGGAATGGAACGAATTATAAATTACAAAAGTAATTATGATGCTAGTTCTTTAGCTCCTTTAGGAGATAGTCAAATATATAATGGTAGTGATATTGAATTAATATCTATTAAAGGTGTATCAAATGTTAAAGATATTAATGGTGATGAATTTATTAATGTTTCTTCAGCTAATAAAGGAGAGTATGGTAAATACACTATTTCTAAAAATGTTTATGGTTACACTTATATGATTTATAACCCAGATAAATATAAAAAAGTATTTTATATTGAATATATAATAAAAGATATGGCTATAACTCATAATGATGTATCAGAACTAGGATGGAATATTTTTACTTTTATGAGAGAAAGTATAAAACATTTAAATATTGATATTCATATACCTAATAATAAAGAGTTGTTAAGGGTATGGGCTCATGGACCACTATACGGAGAAAGTAAAATAATTGATAATGAAACTTTAAATATTCAAATTGATAAGTTAGATGCTTATGAAGCAATTGATGTAAGATTCGTATTTGATAAAATATTAAATACAACTAAACAAACAGATGAAGATGTATTAGATAAAATAATTTCAATTGAAACTGTTTTAGCAAACGAAGCAAATCAAGCAAGAGAAAAACTAAAACAAGAGGATAGAATTAATTATACAATTACAATTATTTATATATCAGTACTATTTTTCTTAATTATTAATACTTATTTTAAATATGATAGAGAATATAAATCAATCTTTAATCATGAATATTTAAGAGATTTTCCGAGCAATTATTCTCCTTCAACAGTAGGATATTTAATTAGAAAAAAAGTCAATAATGATGATTTATCAGCAAGTATTTTAGATTTAATACGGTTAGGAGCAATTGAATTTGAAGAAATAAATAAAAAAAATTATTTATTTAAAAGAGGAAAACAAATAGAGTTAACCAAAGAACAAGAAAAAGTAATGAAATTTGTATTTGAATATGAAGATGTTTCAAAAATTAAATTAAGTGATATTAAGAAAAAAGCTAATAAAAATTATAATAAATTCATATCTCTTTATAATGATTGGAAAGATGAAGCAACATTTACTGCCCAATGTGAAGGATTTTATGAAGAAAAAACTGATCGTAAAACTATATGTGTTGTTATTTGTATTGTAGGAATATTATTTATGGTTTCCCAAGCAAGAATTAATTTTTTAAATATTATTGCAATATTTTTATCAATTGCAGCTATAATATATTTTATTGTTTATAAGAAAAGAAGTATAAAAGGAAATGAAGAATATAATAAATGGTTGGCATTAAAAAAATTTATGGAAGATTTTGGGACTATGGATAAAAAAGAACTACCAGAAGTAAAATTATGGGATAAGTATTTAGTATATGCTATTACTTTAGGGTGTGCTGATAAACTAGCAAAAGTTATGAAAATAAGAATATCAGAAATACAAGAGCAAGAAACTACACTTGATTTATTTGATTATTATAGTTTTAATCGATTTTTATTGTTTAATAGAACTTTAAATAAAACAATTAATAGTAGTATTCAAACTGCTCATAGTGCTCAAATAGCAGCGAGTTCATCATCTAGTGGCTCTGGATTTGGTGGAGGATTTTCATCAGGTGGAGGTTCATTTGGTGGTGGAGGCGGCGGTGGTCGTTTTTGAAAATTGGCAAAGTGTAAGAATGAGTGAATAATACTCATTCTTTTGATTAATAAATAACTTGAAATAATAAAAATAATGTTATATA
>CAZTXU010000008.1:0-27477 GCA_964617705.1 uncultured Muribaculaceae bacterium | reverse complement strand
AAAATAAGGCTTAAGGAGTTTTTTATTTTTCAAAACTGTCAAACTCGGGATTATATCACTACTTTAATCTTTTTAAAATGATTTTATCAAAATTTGTTTAACTTTTATCAATTATAAGATATATTTGTAATTAAATATAAAATTAATAAAAAAATTAAACAGTATAAAATTATCTGTTTAATTATATTTTTTTATAATGATAAAACTTTTTTAAATTCATTTTGTCTTTCTTTTAAAATAGTTTCAAAATATTCAATTGTACTAGGGTGTAGGAGTATTTGACTATTTGATTGTTTAAATCTTTCTAATATTTCTCTATACTCATCACCATTAGCTAATCTATCAATTAAATCTTTTACATCATTAGAATATGTTAAATAAAATTCTAATAAATTTGGATCCATATTATCACAATAAGTTTCTTGATAATTTTTAGCTTGTTCTTGAGTTTTAAATAATAATTCTTGAGTAAATGGGAAAATTGGTGTCCAAATATCATTAGGTTTATGTAAAAATACATTTCTATGATCTACTCCTAATATTCTTTCACTATCATATAAAGGGGTTGGAGTAAAGTTTTTTAATCGATATATTCCATTTTCTAATACTGCTTCATCTGTATCTGAAATGATTTCTGGTCTTAATCTTTTAGTATATTCTAATCCTTTAATTTTTGGTGTTTTAAAACCAATATTATGATGATTACGATCCATTTGTAACATAAAAGCATCAGCAACAAATAATTTTAATAAATAATCTTTACATTCTTCAAAACTTTTTTCATCTAAAGTATTATCAAAAAAAGTTAATAAATTAGATAAACAATAATCTCCATAACTTACAAGTGATGATATTGAAGGGTCTTCTAATTCACTTAATAAATAATAATTATATTTATTTTTATCTTGAAAATTTGTACTTATTAAACCAGTTGAACCATTTGGTTCTTTTATTGAACCTGCTGTATGTATTTTTCTAATATTAGCTACTTGATAATCAATTGAATTTAATCCTATAATTTCTTTTGCAAACATTGTAAAAAACTGTTCAGTAAATAAGCGATAATCTGACCTTTTTTTAAAATAAACTAATTTATCATTTACAATATACCATGTTGGTTTTTCTTTTAAATATGTTTCATTTAAAGATACTTCTTTTTTTAATTCATCAATTGGTATTTCTTTACAAGTATAATGTGGTATTACGCTATTATTAAATTCCATAAAATCACCTCATTAGTCGGCTATTATACTATAAAACTTTATAAATTGCAACTAATTATTTATTTTTTGGTGAGCAGTTGGACTTGTTATATCTAATTTAGCAAAAACATAACCATTAGCTAAACCATATTCAATTATTTTTCTTACAGCTTTAACACTATAATATTTTGTATCGTGTTGTAGAACAATATTATTTCCTTTTTTTAAACTTTTTATAACATTGTTTGCAATAGTATTACTATTAGTTGTTCCTGTATCTTTAGAAGATACATTCCAATCAAAATATTTGTATCCTCTTCTTTCTAATTCTTTTGATAATCTTGTCATTATACCTTTATTAAATCTACTAACTGTATTAGAACTACCTCCTGGAAATCTTACTAATCTTGTTTCTTGTCCAGTTTGTTCTTTAATTATTTTTTGAACTTTTTCTAAATCATTAAAATAAGCTTCTTCACTAGCATAAATTTTTTTATAAACATGTGAATATGTATGTATTCCAATACTATGTCCTTCATTATAAGCTCTTTTTATATATGCTCTATTTCCAATTCCAGTTACAAAAAATGTTGCTTTAACATTATATTCTTTTAATATATCTAATAATTCACTAGTATATGGACTAGGACCATCATCAAATGTCAAATATATTACTTTATTACCAATTGAAATTTCTGGATTTTTTTCATAAACATAAACTATTCTAGTTACACTTGTTTTATTAAATCCATCACTTACTTCATATTTAATTTCATATTTCCCAGTTTTATTTGTATTTACATTATTTTTTATTTTTACTTTATTTGTTATATCTCCTAAACAATTATCTATAGCTTCATAACCTTTTTCAATATATTTTTCATTTTTTAATATATATACTATTTCATCACCTTTTAATTTTATTTTAGGTTTTTCATTATCTTTAAAATTTATTGTTTTGGTTATTGTTTCAGTATTTCCCGATGAATCTGTTGCTTCTAAAATTAATTTATTTTCTTTTATTATTTTTTTTACACTTACATTATCATCATAATTATCTTTTACAGTATATGATACTTCTATATCTTTAGTATTAGGACATGCTTCTATTTCTTTTTCTACTGTTATAACTGGTTTTTCTGTATCTACAACTTTAATAATTTTTTTTATTTGTTTGTTTTTCGCACTATAAATTATTTCATATGTTCCAATCTTATTTGTGTCTACATTACTCAAACTAGTTACTTCTATTTTTTTTAAACAATTATTAAATATATCTTTATAACAAGCTTGTGGTAGTACATCTATATAATCATCAAATACATTTATGATTACATCTTCAACATTATCAAAAGAAATATGTTTTGTTAATACATATATTAAAACTATTATTGGTATCATTATTAATATTAACTTCTTCATATAGTACACCTAAATTATTTTTTAAAAATATTCCAAGGTTTATTATTAGGTAATTTTTCTTCAAAGATTAATTTTTCTTTAGTAGTAGGATGAACAAATTCTAATTTATTAGCAAATAAAGCAATTTGTTCTTTTTCTTTAGCATTTTTATTATATTTTTGATCACCATATAAAGGATATCCTCTACTTGAAAATTGGACTCTTATTTGATGAGATCTTCCTGTTTTTAAATTTATTTTTACTAATGAATAATTATTTTTATATTCAATTAATTCATAATTTAAAATTGATTCTTTTCCTTTTTCGTTTATTGTAGTTATATTAGTTTTTTCATTTTTTAATAATTTATCTACTAATGTATCTTTTTCTAATACCTTACCACAAACTACTGCCATATATTCTTTTTTAAATGTATGGTTTCTTATTTGCTCGCTTAGTCTTGATGCTGCTTTACTTGTTTTGGCAAATACCATAATCCCACCAACTGGTCTATCTAATCGATGAACTAATCCTAAATAAACATTACCTGGTTTATTATATTTTTCTTTTAAATATTTTTTTAAATATGTCAATAAATCTAAATCTTTGCTATTATCTTCTTGAACTGGTATATTTGGTTTTTTTAAAACAACTAATAAATGATTATCTTCATATATTATTTTCATTCTTCCCACAATCCATATATCCCACAAGGTAAAACTAAATTGTTATCTGTTATTGGAAGTCCAATTTCACCTGCTGATACATTTCCTTTGTATTTATTATACAACGAAGTTTTTAAAATATTATATAATACTGTACTTGAAATACCAGTTGTATAAGAATTAATTAAGAAAAATAATGGTTTATCACTTAATATATCTAAACATTTAGAAATTAAAACATCTAAATTTTTTTCAAATTTCCACATTTCTCCGTTTGGTCCTCTACCATAACTTGGTGGGTCCATTATAATAACATCGTATTTATTGCCACGTCGGGCTTCTCTTGCAACAAATTTTAAACAATCATCAACTATAAATCTTATTTTATTATTTTCTAAATTACACAATTTCATATTTTCTTTTGCCCATTCAGTCATTCCTTTTGATGCGTCTACTTGAACAACTTCAGCTCCTGCTTTTGAAGCTGCCATAGTAGCTGCTCCTGTATAAGCAAATAAATTTAAAACTTTAATTGGTCTATTAGCATTTTTAATTTTATTCATTGAATAATCCCAATTAACTGCTTGTTCGGGAAATAAACCTGTGTGTTTAAAATTAGTTGGACTTACTTTAAAAGTTAAATCTTTATAATTTATTGTCCAAAATTCAGGTATTTCTTTATTATGTTGCCAATACCCACCACCTTTATTAGAACGGTGGTAGTAAGAATCGGGATTAGTCCACAATTTATTATAAGAAACATTCCACATTGCTTGTGGATCTGGTCTTCTTAAAATAACATTTCCCCATCTTTCTAATTTTTCGCCATTACCAGCTGCTATACATTCATAATCTTTCCAATCACTACTTATTCTCATAATTACACCTTTTCTATTGCTTCTTTAATTAAATCAATTGATTTTTGTAATTTAATTTTTTCTTCTTCATCTAATTCAACATATATTTTTTTATCCGCACCATTTTTATTTATAACTGTAGGTAATCCTATATAAACATCATTATTTTCATCATAAGTAGATATTGTTATAATACTATTTTCATTGTTTAAAATAGCATTTGTTATTCTAACTAAACACATTCCTATTCCATAATATGTCGCACCTTTACGATTAATAATTTCATAAGCTGCATTTCTTACATTTGATTCAATATCATTCATTTCTTTTAAGGAAATAAATTTATTTATATTTTCTGTTCCTGCTAAAGCTTTGCTCCATAAAACAAATTCTGAATCTCCGTGTTCACCTATTACATAAGCATGCATATTTTTAGGATTCATATTAAGTTTTTCTCCTAACATATATCTTAATCTTGAAGTATCTAAACTTGTTCCTGTTCCAATTACTTTATTAGATGGTAGTTTAGAATACTTATAAGTTAAATAAGTCATTACATCTAATGGATTAGTTGCTACTAAAAATATACCATTAAATCCTGTTTCCATTACTTTATCTACTATTGATTTAAATATTTTAGCATTTTTATAAATTAAATCCATTCTTGTTTCGCCTTTATCTTGATTAGCTCCAGCAGCTATAACAACCATTTTAGCGTCTCTACAATCATTATAATCTCCCGCTTTAATATCTATTTTAGATGGTGCGAAGGCAAGACAATGGTTTAAATCCATTACTTCTCCTACTATTCTTTCTTTATCTAAATCTATTAAAACTAATTCATTTACAGCTGTACTTTGATTCAATAAGGCATAGGCATAACTCATACCTACATTTCCACATCCTATTATTATAACTTTATTCATTTTATCTCCTTAAAATTGGAAATGAATTACCATTTCCAATTTCTTATTTCTTCTAAATCTTGTCCATATTCTTTAATATATTGTTTGTGTTCAACTAATTTATTTTTACAAACTTGATATAATGTTGAACCATTATCATCTAAATTATCAATATATTTTAAAGCATCCATTGTTAAATGAAATCTATCAATTTCATTTTGAACACGCATATCAAAAGGTGTTGTGATGGTACCTTCTTCTTTGTATCCATGAACGTGTAAATTTTTATTGTGTCTTTTATACGTTAATTGATGAATTAAATTTGGATATCCATGAAAAGCAAAAATGATTGGTGTATCTTCTGTAAATATTTTATCATATTCAAAATCACTTAATCCATGAGGGTGTTCGTGATTAGATTGTAATCTCATTAAATCAACAACATTAACAACCCTTATTTTTAAATTTGGATAATATTCTCTTAATAATTTAGTAGCTGCTAACACTTCTAAAGTTGGTGTATCGCCACAACAAGCCATAATTATATCTGGTTTTTTATTTAAATCGTTACTAGCCCATGACCAAATACTTATTCCTTGAGTACAATGTTTAATTGCTTCATCCATCGTTAACCATTGTGGTCGTGGATGTTTAGATGCAACAATTACATTAATATAATTTTTTGTTTGAATGCAATGATTAAAACATGATATTAAACAATTCGCATCGGGTGGTAGATAAATTCTAGTAATATCTGCTTTTTTAGTTATCAAATGGTTTAAAAATCCAGGATCTTGATGAGTATAACCATTATGATCTTGTTGCCATATATGAGAAGTTAACAAATAATTTAAAGAAGCTATTGGTCTTCTCCATGGTAATTCTTTCGTAACTTTTAACCATTTTGCGTGTTGTGAAGCCATTGAATCTACAACTCTTATAAAAGCTTCATAACTGTGCATAAAACCATGTCTACCTGTTAATAAATAACCTTCTAAAGCTCCTTCACTAACATGTTCTGATAATAATGAATCAAATACTTTTCCATCATTACTTAAAAATTCATCATCATTAGTTATTGGTAAATTCCATTTTCTTTTGGTTTCTTCAAATACAAAATTTAATCTATTAGATAATGCTTCATCTGGTCCAAATATTCTAAAATTATCATTTAATTTAACAATATCTCTTATAAATTTTCCTAATTCCATTGTATCTTGAGCTATAGTTTCTCCTTTACCTGAAATAGATAAAGCATAATTTCTAAAATCAGGTATTCTTAATTCTTTTAATATAGTTCCTCCATTAGCAACAGGATTAGCTCCCATTCTTTTATTTCCAATTGGACTTAAATTTTGAATTTCTTCAAATAATCTACCATTTTCATCAAATAGTTCTTCTGGTTTATAACTTTTTAACCATTCTTCTAATAATTTAATGTTTTCATCGTTTACTTTTATTGGTACTTGATGAGCTCTAAAAGTTCCTTCAACTTTTTTTCTTTCAAATTCTTTTGGTCCAGTCCAACCTTTTGGTGTTTTTAAAATAATCATTGGCCATAGTTCTCTTTTATTTGGATTATTTTTTATTTCTTTTATTTTTTCTATTACTTTATCTAAAGTACTAGCCATTAATTCGTGCATAGTTAAAGGATTATCTCCTTCAACATAATATGGTAACCAACCACAACCTTTGAAAAAACAATCTAATTCTGGTTTTGAGATTCTTGATAATATTGTTGGATTAGCTATTTTAAAACCATTTAAGTGTAAAATTGGTAATACAACTCCATCTGTTTTTGGGTTAATAAATTTATTTATGTGCCAAGAGGCAGATAGTGGTCCGGTTTCTGCTTCTCCATCTCCTACAACACAAGCGGCGATTAAATTAGGATTATCTAAAACCGCACCAAAAGCATGAGATAAACTATACCCTAATTCTCCTCCTTCGTTTATTGAACCTGGAGTTTCTGGAGCAACATGTGATGATATTCCACCAGGAAAACTAAATTGTTTGAATAATTTTTTCATTCCTTCAATATCTTTTGTTATATTAGGATAAACTTCAGTATAACTTCCTTCTAAATAAGTATTAGATACAATTGCGTTACCGCCATGACCAGGTCCTGATACATAAATCATATCTAAATCATATTTTTTTATTATTCTATTTAAATGAACATAAATAAAATTTTGTCCTGGAACTGTCCCCCAATGTCCAACTACATTTGGTTTTATATCTTTTATTGTTAATTCTCTTTTTAATAATGGATTATCTAATAAATATAATTGTCCAACTGATAAATAATTAGCAGCTCTAAAGTATTTATCGATTAATTTTAATTCTTCTTCTGTTAATGTCATATTTCACCTTCTTATTCTAATAACATTATATCGTATTTTTTAAATTATTAAAATATAAAATAAATTACATTTTTTGATATTTTTACATTTATTTACAAGTTTTTAAAAAACCTTACAAACTTTAAGTTTATAAGGCTTATATATGCAATTATCTTTTTGAGAATTGTGGCGCACGACGAGCAGCTTTAAGTCCTGGTTTTTTACGTTCTTTAGCTCTTGGGTCTCTTGTAACAAATCCAGCTTTCTTTAAGATTTTACGATAACTGTCTTCGTTTTCTTCATTTGCTTTATCATATTCTAATAAAGCTCTAGTAATACCTAATCTAATAGCTCCTGTTTGACCAGTAAATCCTCCACCATTAACTTTAACTTCAATATCGAATGATTCTTCGTTATTAGTAGCAACTAATGGTTGCATTAAATCCATTACATTTGTTTCATATGGAAAGAAATCTCTAACATCTCTTCCATTAACAGTTATTTTTCCTTTACCTGGAGTTAATTTAACTTGAGCAACAGAACTTTTTCTTCTACCTGTTCCTAGAAATACTTTTTCCATGATTACCTCCTACATTTCCTTTGGTTGTTGTGCTTGATGAGGATGTTCGTTTCCTGCATAAACAAATAATTTTTTATACATTTGACGTCCTAATCTTCCTTTTGGAAGCATTCCTTTAACAGCTCTTTCAACCATTTCTACAGGATAATTTTCTTTCATAACTCTAGCAGTTCTTTCTCTTAAACCACCAGTATATCCGCTATGATTGTAATAGATTTTTTGGTCTAACTTATTTCCAGTTAGATTAACTTTAGAAGCATTAACAATAATTACATAATCACCACAATCAATATGAGGAGTATATGTAGGTTTATGTTTACCTCTTAAAACATTAGCAACTTTTGTAGCTAAACGACCTAAGTTCTCACCATCAGCATCGATAACATACCAATTTCTCACTAAGTCTTCTTTTTTTTGCATATAAGTATTTTTCATAATATTTTCCTTTCTTACAAAGAATGAATTTTCCCACGATTCATTCTAAGCGGGAATAAATGTACCAACATTAATTTTACTAAAAAAGCACATATTTGTCAACTAAAATATATGCTTTTTTGTTAATAATAGAACACATCTTTCAAATACAATCCTTCACCTGGAGCGGTAATTCCAGCTTTTCTTCTATCTTTAGCTTCTAATATTTCTAAAATATCTTCACTTTTTCTTTTTCCTTCGCCAATTTCTATTAATAAACCAACCATATTACGAACTTGATATCTTAAAAACCCTGTACCTAAAAAACTAATTGTAAAATGGTTAACATCCTTAATATCTCTAATTATATTAGTTTGAATAATTGTTCTAACATAATCTTCTTTTTCATCATCTGCTTTTGAAAATGATTTAAAATCGTGTTCTCCTTCTAAATATTTTAAAGCTCTTTCCATTTCTACTAAATCTAATCTTTTATTATATTGGTAAATATAATCTTTTTCTAAAGGATTGTATTCTCCCATATTTACTTTATAAATATATTCTTTAGCTTTAACATTAAATCGAGCATGAAAATCACTTTTTACTTCTTCTACTGATTTAACATATATATCATTAGGAAGTAAACTATTTAATGCTTGTTTTAATTTATCACAAGTTATTTTAATATCTAAATCAAAATGAGCTTTTTGATTATAAGCATGAACTTTAGCATCAGTTCTTCCTGAAGCACTAACATCAACTTGTTTATCACTATTTATTTCTTTAAGAGCTTTCTCCAATTCCCCTTGAATCGTTTTTACTCGTGGTTGCTTTTGATAACCTTTATATTTTGAGCCATCATAAGCAAAAGTTATAAAATATCTCATTTCAACACTCCATTTACTATTATAATTACAATTATTATTATATGAGAAACAAAATACAACATATCAAATATTCCAACAGCATTATAATTTGAATACTTTCTATCTGAATCTATATCATATAATCTTACTTCTAATGTATCTGATAAATCATCTGCTTTTTTTAAAGTTAAATTAAAAACTGGAATTATAAGTGAATTTAAAGATGTAAGTTTACTTTTTAAATTAATATACCTATAATCAATTCCTCTATTTGCTTGTGACTTTAATATTTTATTTGCTTGATCAAATATTGTTGGAATAAATCTTAAAGCTAAAGTTAAAGACAAAGCTATTCGATTAACTGGAATTATTTTTTTTAATGGACTCATTGTTTTTTGTAATCCATAAGTTAAATCCATTGGTGTGGTTGTTAAAGTTAAAACGGTTGTATACCAAAGTACATATACAATTCTTAAAATCATTACAATACTAGTTATTATATTCATTTGAAAAACTAAAGATATAATTAAAATAAATAATAACAACCATTTTATACTATAAACTGTTTTAAAATAACAACTAAATGGTACATTGGTAGCTGATATAATTAATAATAAGAAAGCAAATAAAATTATGTGCATATATATATCATTTGTTAAAAAAACAGATATAACAAATAATAAAGTAGAAATTATTTTTAATGTTGGGTTTAAATCATGAATTTTAGAATTTACGGGATAATATTTACCTATTACTATATCATTTAACATAACGATACACATCCTTCATTAAATCATTTATTTCATCACGATAACCTAACTTTATTTTCTTTTTATTTAAAACTAGCATTTCAAAATTTATAATATCTGGTCTTTTAATACCATATTCTTCTAAATCTTTATTTGTAAAAACAGTATATTTATTACCTTCTAAAACTACTTGTCCTTTATTTAAAACTACTACATAATCAGAAATTTTTAATAACATATCTGTATCTTTTGATATAACAAATACTGTTTTATTGTATTTTGTTTTTAATGATTTTATTGTTTTAATTATATTTTTTTTACTTGCTTGGTCTAATCCCATTGTTGGTTCATCTAATATGATAACTTCGGGGTTACAAATTAATATAGATGCAATTGCTACTTTTCTTTTTTCTCCACTACTTAAGGTAAAAGGATTTCTTTTTAAATATGTTTCATTTAAGCCAACCATTTGTAATGTTTCTATTACTAAATTTTCTTTTTGTCTTGGATTTTCTTTGAAATTTTTTATTCCAAATGCTACTTCTTTTAAAACAGTTGGTAAAAAGAATTGTTCTTCTGGTTTTTGATATACTAATCCAATTTTATTTCTTATCTCGCCAATATTACTTATTTTATTTTCATATATTTCATTATCGCCAATTAATATACTTCCTTTAGTTGGAGTTATTAAAGCGTTTATCATTTCAGCTAATACTGTTTTTCCACTTCCACTAGATCCTGTAATACCGTTTATTTTATTAGATTTAAATTCTATATTTATATCACCTAAAATAATTTTTGGAAATGGATTTTTTGTTACATATGATACATTTTTAAATACTACTTCCATAATGTATCCACCATCTTTTCTACATCATATATTGGTTTTTTTATTAAATCATAAAACATTAATCTATTTGATAATTCAACTATAAAAGGTAATTCTAAACCTAATTTTTTAAATATTTTTTCTTCTTTGTATACTTCTTCATTTTTTCCTTGAATTAGTACTTTTCCTTTATCAATTATAACAATTTCTTTACCATACAAAGTTTCATTTATATCATGGGTTATATTTAATATAGTTAATCCATCTTTATTTAATTGTTGTAACAATAAAAGTATTTCTTTTCTTTTTAATGGTTCGATTTCTTCTAAAGCTTCATCTAATATTAATATTTCTGGATCATGAACTAAAGCACAAGCTAAAGCTACTATTTGTTTTTGACTATTATTTAATTGACTAGAATTATAATTTAATATATCTGAAATACCTAATTTTTTAGTAACATTTTTTACTTTTGTTTCAATTTGTTTTTCTTTTAAATTCATATTTTCTAAAGTAAATGCTATATCATCTCTTACTGTTTCAGCTATAAATTGACTGTCAGGATTAGAAAAAACGATTCCTATTTTTTTTCTTGCTTCTCTTATATTATTTTTAGTTAACATTAAATCATCAATTTTAATGTAACCATTAAATTTTAATAATCCTAACAATATTTTAGCTAGTGTACTTTTCCCACTACCATTTAGTCCTAAAATTGTTGTAAAACTTTTATCTTTAATTGTTAAGTTAAAATCTTCAAATATTTGTTTATTTTCATATTTAAAGTTTAAATGTTCAATTACAATTACATCCATATTTCCCCACCTATGCGTTTTATTATAATATAAAATCTTATATTTTACAAGATTTTTTTTAATTTATAAGAAAAAGTTATCGTTTACTTTCTTGTAATCGATAACACACTTTTAATTTTATTTTTAAAGGTAATAATTTTAATAAAAATAAACCTATTTTATTAGTATAATTTGGTATAATTATTAATTTATTTTTAAACATTTCTTTTAAAGCATAATCGACTACTTGTTGTGGGGTTTGAGATTTAACTGAAAAATGAACTTTTGCTATATCATTAAATTCTGTATCTACTGGTCCTGGACACAAAGCCCCGATATAAACATTACTATTATCTTGTTTTAATTCTTGATAAATTGATTCTGTTAAACTTAAAACATATGCTTTAGTACTATAATATGTTGCCATTAAAGGTCCTGGTAAGAATGATGCCATAGATGCGACATTTAATATATAACCACTATCTCTTTTTTTAAAGTCTTTTAAAAATAGTTTTGTTAATGTATGAACTGTTTTAATATTTAAATCAATCATATCTAATTCTTGGTCTAGTTTTGTTGTATCAAATTTACCAAATAAACCAAATCCAGCATTGTTAATTAAGATATCAATTTTTTCTTTTTTTACTTGATTATATAATGACATACAGTTGTAAGTACTTGAAATATCCATATTAATTATTTCAACATTTGTTTTTAATTCTTTTTTTAATTTTTCTAGTTTTGTTTTTCTTCTAGCAACTAAAATTAAATCATATCCCATTTCACTTAATTTTATTGCAAATTCTTTTCCTATTCCACTAGAAGCTCCTGTTATTAATGCTTTCATATAACCACCCTTTTAAATATTATACAAAACAATTTAAAAATTAACAATAAATTTATAAATATTTTTTTAAATATTGTTAATATTATTATGGGAGGCAATATGGAAAATATTAACGCATTAGATGAAATTAGCAAAGGAACTTGCATGGGAGTTGACGCTATTGATTATATTTTAGAAAAAGTTGAAGATGTTGAACTTAAAAAAACATTAGAATTAGAAAGAAATAAGTATAAAGATATCTTTAAAAAGATTGAAGATATTTATCCTAAATATAATAATGATGAAGTACATAAAACAAGTGTTATGAATAAGGCTATGACTTGGTATGGAATTAATATGAAAACTTTGACTGATCATTCTACTTCTAAATTAGCTGAATTATTATTACAAGGTACTAATATGGGAATAATTGAAGGTCGAAAGATTTTAAACAATAAGGATTTAGATAAACAAGTTAAAAATATAATCAATGAATATGTTAGTATGCAAGAAGATAGTGTTGAAAAGTTAAAAACTTTTTTATAATTATTTGAAAGAAAACGACTATAGTTTTCTTTTTTTTTAAAAAAAAAGATGCTATTTTGCATCTTCCTCTACTAATTCAATAATTGCCATTAAAGCATCATCACCACGACGTTCATCAAGTTTTAAGATTCTTGTATAACCACCATTACGATTAGCGTAACGAGGCGCTAGTACATCAAATACTTTTTTAACTGCTTCATTATCGTTTTGTAAGAATGCTAAGGCTTTACGTCTTGATACTAATGAACCATCTTTACCGTAAGTAACCATTTTATCTAAGAATTTACGAACTTCTTTTGCTCTAGTTTCAGTAGTTTCAATTCTTTCATATTTGATTAGATTACGAGTTAAATTGGCTAGCATACTACGACGGTGTTTGTTGGTACGCCCTAATTTTCTATACACAAAATTACCTCCTAGTCTTCTTCGCGGAATCTAAGTCCCATTTCTTTTATTTTGTCCATAACTTCTTTAAGTGATTTTTTACCTAAATTACGAATTTTCATCATTTCTAATTCAGTTTTTTCAGTTAAATCACCTAAAGTATTAATATTAGCTCTTTTCAAACAATTATATGCTCTAACAGAGAAATCTAAATCATCAATTGAAGTTTCTAATTTTTTAAGTTTGCTATCTTCTTGTTTAGCACTCATAATTCCTGTCATATCAGCAATTTCACTTAAATTAGTTAATATATTAAAGTGTTCAATTAAGATTTTAGAACCTAAAGCTACAGCTTCTTCTGGTCTAATTGAACCATTAGTATATACATTTAAAATTAATTTATCATAATTTGCATCTTGACCAACACGAGCATTTTCAACTTCATAACTTATTCTTTCAATTGGTGAATATAAAGCATCAATTGGAATATATCCTAATTTGTTATTATTAACAAATTTTTTATTTTCAGTAGATGGAACATAACCACGACCATTGGAAACGATCATTTCCATTTCTAGTTTTCCACCTTCTGCAATAGTTGCTATTTCTTGATTTGGATTAATAATTTCTATATCTGGATCACAATCAAAATCAGCAGCTGTTACAACACCTTCTTTGTTAGCAGAAAGTCTAATAATTTTTTCTTCTTCTGAATGATTTTTAATAACAACATTTTTTAAATTTAGAACAATTGAAGTTACATCTTCAACAATTCCATCCATTGTTTGAAATTCGTGCATAACACCTTCAATTTTAACTGCCACGATAGCACTACCTGGCATACTTGAAAGCATTACTCTTCTTAATGCGTTTCCTAAAGTTGTTCCAAAACCTCTTTCTAGGGGTTCTAGTTCAAATTTACCATAATTATTGTTTTCTACATATTCAGTTATCTTGAATATTGGTTTTTCAAAGTTTAGCATTTATAAACCTCCTTTATTATTATCCACGTGGACGTTTTGGTGGACGACAACCATTGTGTGGAATAGGTGTTACATCAGAAATAGATGCAATTTCTAATCCAGCAGTTTGTAGTGAACGAATTGCAGTTTCGCGACCAGAACCAAGTCCTTTTACGAATACTTCTACTTTTTTCATTCCCATTTCAACAGCAGCTTTTCCAGCAGCTTCTGCACTCATACCAGCTGCGAAAGGAGTTGATTTCTTGCTTCCTTTAAATCCTAAAGTTCCAGCTGAAGCCCAACTGATTGCATTACCATCTTTATCGGTAATTGTAACAATCGTATTATTAAAAGTTGAGTGAATAAAAGCTTTTCCTTCAGGAACATTTTTCTTAACTTTACGTTTACGTGCTTTATAAGCCATAATTTAACCTCCTTAAAGTTTTATTTCTTCTTATTTGCAACAACTTTACCTTTACCCTTACGAGTACGTGCGTTACGGTTTGTTCTTTGTCCTCTAACAGGTAAACCTCTTTTGTGACGAACGCCTTGATAACAATTAATTTCCATCTTATTTTTGATGTTCATGTTAACTTCACGACGTAAATCACCTTCAGTAAGATATTTGTTTACTTCATCACGAATTAATACTAATTCTTCGTTT
Organism: uncultured Muribaculaceae bacterium; assembly: GCA_964617705.1. GTDB lineage: Bacteria > Bacillota_I > Bacilli_A > RF39 > UBA660 > Faecisoma. The sequence goes on along the minus strand of CAZTXU010000008.1, from coordinate 12,491 downwards.
GATAAAGAACCTGCCTTACGATTTGGATCGATTTTAGCATCAGCTAAAATTTTAGTAGATAGACTACGACCAATACCATAAATATAAGTTAATGCAATTTCAATACGCTTATTATCTGGGATATCTACACCCTTAATACGTGCCATTAAAACACCTCCTATTAACCTTGTCTTTGTTTATGTTTAGGATTTGAACAAATAACTTGTACGCGTCCTTTACGTCTTATAACTTTGCATTTATCACACATTGGTTTTACTGATGGTTTGATTTTCATAAAATTTCCCTCCTAGGTTCATTTTCGATAAATGATACGCCCACGTTTTAAATCATACGAAGAGATTTCTAAAACTACTGTATCACCTGGTAAGATGCGAATCATGTTCATTCGGATTTTACCAGAAACGCGAGCAACTACAGTATGTTTATTTTCTAATTCGACGATAAAGTCGCCTCCAGGAATAATTTCTAATACTTTTCCTTCAACTTCTATTATATCATCTTTAGCCATTATTTCACCTCTTTGTTAAAATTTCATAGCCATCATCAGTAATTAAAATAGTATGTTCAAAGTGAGCTGATGGGCTTTCATCTCCTGTTACAATAGTCCAATCATCATCTAAAATAAATACTTTGGGACTACCTAACGTTAGCATTGGCTCAACAGCAATAGTCATCCCACTTTTAAGTTCCATTCCACAACCACGTTTTCCATAATTAGGAACATCGGGTTTTTGATGAACACAATTACCTATACCATGTCCTACTAATTCTTTAACTATACCTAAGTGGTATTTCTTGGCATGGTTTTCAATAGCGTGGGATATGTCTCCTATTCTATTACCAGCTTTGGCTTCTTTTAATCCTTCAAATAAGGATTCTTCGGTATGTTTTAAAAGATATTCTTTTTCTTTACTTATCTTACCTACTGGATAAGACCAAGCTGAATCTCCATGATATCCTTTATAACAAGCACCAATATCAATTGATACTATATCTCCTTCTTTTAATTTACGATTACTAGGAATTCCATGTACAACTTCATCATTAATTGATATACAAACAGTACCTGGAAAACCCATATAACCTTTAAAAGATGGAGTAGCATCACAACTTATTATATAATCATAAGCTAATTTATCTAATTCTTTTGTTCTTATGCCAGGTTTTATAAATGGTTTTAAATAATTATGAGTATCACCAACTATTTTACCCGCTATTCGCATAAGTTCAATTTCTTCTAAAGTTTTAATCATAAATTACCTCGATTGATAATATTTTCAATCTCATTGAAAGTTCTTTCAACACTTATACTACTATCAATTTTAAACAATAAACCTTTATTTTCAAAGAAACTAATTAATGGATATGTTTCATTCATATATGTATCATATCTTTTATTAAATGTTTCTTCATTATCGTCTTCTCTTTTGGAAAGTGCATTGTTACATTTATCACAAATTCCAAATTTAAGAGGTTTACTTTCATCAATTTGATCATTATACACAGCTCCACAATTAGGACATGAAAGTCTTCCAATAATTCTTTTTTTAGCTGTTTCTTTTGGTAAGTCTAAATAGATAACATCTCCAAGTGGTAAGTTAGATTTATCTAACATTTCCAAGTATTTTAAAGCTTGTGAAACATTTCTTGGAAATCCATCTAAAACATAACCATTTAAACAATCTGGTTGTTTAATTCTATTACTTAACAGTTCAATAACTATATCATCAGTTACTAGTTCCCCGTTATTCATTTTACTTTGAATTAATTTTCCTAATTCTGTTTCTTTTTTTGTTTCACTTCTTAGTAAGTCACCAGTTGAAATATGGGGAATTTGATATTTTTCGCAAATCATTTGTGATTGTGTTCCCTTACCAGCTGCTGGTGGGGCAATTAAAATGATATTTTTCATTTTATCTTCTTCCTTTTTTATAGTTTCTACTTTGTAATTGACTTTCTAATTGTTTGTATGTTTCTAAAGCAACTCCAACAACAATTAACAACCCAGTTCCTCCTAAAGTTACATTACTAGATAGATTAGTAATAAAACCAAAAATAATAGGAATTCCTGCTAGTATTGCAAGGAATGTAGCACCAACAATTGTAATTCTGCTTAATACTTTAGTTATATATTTTTCTGTATCGTCTCCTGGTCTGATTCCTGGAATATAACCACCATTTTTGTTTAAATTATCACTTGTATCTTTTGGTTTAATTTGCATAAATGTATAAAAATAAGCAAATAAGAAGATTAAAATGATATATATAACAAAACCTGTTGGTGTGTTCATAGAAATCCATTTATTAATAAAGTTTGTAAAAGCATCTTTTTTAATAATTGCAGCAATAAATGATGGAATTGAAATTAAAGTAGATGCGAATATTACAGGGATAACTCCAGCTGAATTTAATTTAAAAGGAATATAATTTTGTCTACCACCAAAACTGTTATTTGATTTATTAGCATATTGAATTTGAATTCTTCTTTCTGCTCCTTCAACATAAACAATTCCGATAACAATTCCTATATAAATTAATACATATAGAATAAACTCAATTATACCTAAAACTGTTCCTGCTTGTGTCATTTCTGAAAATGCTGTAGCAAACATTGTAGGTAAATTAGCGATTATTCCTGCCATAATTATCATTGATATACCATTACCAATACCTTTAGCTGTCATTTGGTCTCCAATCCATAATAGTAATGAAGTACCAGCAGTTAAAACTAAAGCAAATTGCATATAATCAAGATTGATTAAACTTCCACCATTTCCTAAATAAGCAAATGAATAAACATAACCTTGAATAAACGCTAAAGCGATACCAGTATATCTTGTAATTTTATTTATTTGAGCTCTACCTGTTCCACCTTGTTTAGTTAATTCTGTTAAATATGGAATAATATCCATAGATAGAATTTGAATAATAATAGATGCTGTAATGTATGGCATAACACCTAAAGCAAAAATTGAGAATTGTTCTAAGCTTCCACCACCCATTAAGTTCATTAATTGAAAGAAACCTAATGTATTTGTACCTAAAGCATCTTTATTAATTCCTGGAACAATTATTGCTTGACCAACGATAAAGATAATTAAACAGCCTAAGGTAAATAAAATGCGTTTTTGAATATCTTTGTTTTTTGAACTAAAGATTTGTTTAAATGTTTTTAGCATTTTACATCACCTCTGTTTTTCCACCTAATTTTTCTATTTCTTCTTTAGCTTTGCTAGAGAATTTGTGGGCTTTAACAGTTAATTTTTTTTCTAACTTTCCATTACCCAATACTTTGATGCCATCTAATTGTTTTTTAACAAGACCCATGTCTTTTAATAATTCTGGAGTAACAACAGCACCATCTTCAAATTTGTTTAAATCACTTAAATTAATTACTGCATATTCAGTTTTAAATAAAGCATTTGAAAAACCTCTTTTTGGTAATCGACGGAATAGTGGTAATTGACCACCTTCAAACCCTGGTCTTACTCCTCCACCTGAACGAGCATTTTGACCTTTATGTCCTTTTCCACTAGTTTTTCCTAAACCTGAACCTGTACCACGACCAACTCTTTTACGAGTTTTAGTAGCACCTTCATTAGGAGTTAATGTATGTAACTTCATCTAATCTCCTCAACTTTCTTGCCACGTAATTTAGCAACTTCTTCAACTGTTCTTTGTGATTTTAATGCTTCTAAAGTAGCATATGCCATATTAATTTTTGTATTTGAACCAAGTGATTTTGATAAAATATCTTTAATTCCTGCTAATTCTAAAACTGCACGAACAGCTCCTCCAGCTTTAACTCCAGTACCTTTTCCAGCTGGTTTTAGCATTATTTTACTGGCTCCACGAACACCGATTGCTTCATGTGGAATACTACCATCTACAACTGATACAGTTGTAATATTTTTTGTAGCAGCCGCAACTGCTTTTTTAATTGCATCTGGAACTTCATTAGCCTTACCAGTTCCGATACCTACTTTACCATTTCTATCTCCAACAGCAACTGTTGCTGAAAAACGGAAATGACGACCACCTTTAGTTACTTTTGTAACTCGGCCGATGTTGATAATTTCTTCATCATATAATTTTGGGCGTGGTTCGCGTTTTCTTTTCTCCATAATACCCTCCTTAAAATTCTAATCCATGTTCACGTGCAGCTTCGGCTAATGCTTTAACACGTCCATGGTATAGGTAGCCACCTCTATCAAAAGTGACTTTTGTAATTTTTTTATCTTTAGCACGTTTAGCTAATAATTCTCCTACTTTTGTAGCAGCTTCAACATTTGAACCATTTTTAAGATTTAATTCTTTATCGTTAGATGAAGCACTAACTAAAGTTACTCCTTTAACATCATCGATAATTTGAGCAAAAATGTTATTGTTTGATCTAAATACATTTAATCTTGGACATTCTTCTGTTCCGCTTACTTTTGCTCTTACACGGTCGTGTCTTGCTAAACGAGCTACATTACGTGATTCTTTTTTAATCATTATAACGTCTCCTTTTATTATTTATTAAGCAGCTTTCTTACCAACTTTACGGATAATAACTTCACCTGCATAACGAATACCTTTTCCTTTATAAGGTTCTGGTTTTCTAATTTTTCTTATGTTTGCTGCAAATTCTCCAACTAATTGTTTATCAATTCCTTTTACTGTTAATTCAGTATTACTTGGACTTTCTAAAGTAATTCCATCAGGAATTAAAATATTAACTGGATGTGAGAAACCTGCTGTTACAACTAATTGATTATCTTTTAAAGCAAAACGATAACCAACACCTACTGCTTCTAATTTTTTTTCATATCCTTCTGTAACGCCAATTATCATATTTTTAATATTAGCATTAGCAGTTCCATGAAAAGAAGCGTAAGAATCATTTTTTCTTGTAACTGTAATTTCTTCATTTTCTACTTTAACAGTAATATTTGGATTAATTTCTGTAGAAAGAGTTCCTTTTGGTCCTTTAACTTCTACAATATTACCATTTACTGTTACGGTAACACCTGCTGGTACTTTTAAAATACGATTACCTATACGACTCATAAGTTTCTTCCTTTCTACCAAATATAAGCTAAAACTTCGCCACCTAAAGATAATTCACGAGCTTTTTTATCAGTCATGATACCTTTTGATGTAGAAATAATAGCAATTCCTAAACCATTTAGTACAGTTGGAACTTCATTAGCTTTTGCATATACACGAAGTCCTGGTTTAGAAATGCGTTTTAAACCTGTAATAACACGTTCTTTATTTTCTCCGTATTTTAGATTTAAAACTATAATATCTTGAACATTGTTCTTTTTAATTTTATAGTCTTTGATGAATCCTTCTTCTTTTAAAATTTTAGTTATTTCTAATTTTAATTTTGATGAAGGTATTTCAACTTCAACATATCGCATTGCATTGGCGTTACGAATACGCGTTAGCATATCTGCAATTGGATCTGTTACCATATAATCCTCCTTTTCCTACCAACTAGATTTTTTAACACCTGGTATTTGTCCTTTATAAGCTAGTTCTCTAAAACAAATACGACAAATTCCATATTTACGTAATACAGCATGTGGACGTCCACATTTTTCACATCTTGTATATTGACGTACTTGATATTTTGGTTTACGACTAGCCTTTATAATCATACTTTTTTTAGCCATAATTTCCTCCTATTTCTTAAACGGCATTCCGAAGCCTTTTAATAGGTCTAATGCTTCGTCATTTGTCTTTGCAGTAGTTACAAATACAATATCCATTCCTCGAACTTTAACTACGTTGTCATAAACGATTTCTGAGAAAATTAATTGTTCAGTTAAACCTAAAGTGTAATTACCTCTTCCATCGAATGATTTATTAGATAATCCTCTAAAGTCACGAACACGAGGTAATGTAATACTAATTAATTTATCTAAGAAGTTATACATTTTTTCTCCTCTTAATGTAACTTTACATCCTATAGGTTGACCTTCTCTTAATTTAAAACCTGCAATAGCTTTTTTAGCTTTAGTTGCAACTGGTTTTTGACCTGTAATTAATTCTAATTCGTTTAATGATGCTTCTAATAATTTAGAATTGTGTGCGGCATCACCAACACCAATATTAACAACGATTTTTTCTAGTTTTGGAACTTCCATAACACTTTTATATTGATATTTACTTTGTAAACTAGGTATGATTTCCTTTGTATATTTTTCTTTTAGGCGGTTCATAATACCCTCCTTCCTTAATCAAGGTTTTCATTAGATTTTTTAGCAAATCTAACCTTTTTACCTGCTTTATTTGTAGTATAACCGATACGAGTTGGTTTTTTAGTTTTTGGATCTTCTATCATAACATTAGAAACATGAATTGGAGCTTCTGTTTCAATAATTGAACCAGATGCTTCCCCGTTAGGTTTAACGTGTTTTTTTATCATATTAACACCTTCAACGATAACTTTATCTTCGCTTCTTAAAGTTTTGATTATTTTTCCAGCTTTACCTTTATCTTTACCAGCAATAACGGTTACTTTGTCTCCAACTTTAAGTTTCATAATTTCCTCCTATAACACTTCTTTTGCTAGTGAAACAATTTTCATGAAATCTTTATCACGTAGCTCACGTGCAACTGGTCCGAAAACACGAGTTCCAATTGGACTCTTATCATCTTTAATAATAACGCAAGCATTATCATCAAATTTGATATAAGAACCGTCTTCACGTTTTTGACCGAATTTACTTCTAACAACAACAGCTTTTACTACTTTTCCTTTAGCAACAGTACTGTTAGGAGTAGCTTTTTTTACAGTTCCGATGACTATATCACCAATATTACCGGTCTTTACTTTGCTTCCACCAAGAACTCTAATTACTAATAATTCTTTTGCTCCTGAGTTGTCAGCAACTTTTAATCGGCTTTCTTGTTGAATCATAATTTAATCCTCCTTTTAAAGAATAATTGCTTTTTCAACTACTTCAACTAAACGATAACGTTTTGTTTTAGATAATGGTCTAGTTTCAGCAATTCTAACTTTGTCACCAACAACAGCAACATTTTTTTCATCATGGCAAGCATATTTTTTTGAATATTTAACACGTTTACCATATTTACTATCTTTTTTATAAGTTTCAACTAAAACAGTAATTGTTTTATCATTAGCAGCACTAACTACTTTTCCAACTAATTCACGTTTTTTATTTTCCATAATTTCCTCCTACTCGCCAAGTTCGCGTTCACGAAGAATAGTCTTCATTTTTGCGACTTGCTTTCTTAGTTCTCTAATTCGTGATGGTTTTTCTAGGTTACCAGTAGCTTGACTAAATCTTAAATTGAATAATTCTTCTTTGCATTCAGAAATTTTATTGATTAATTCTTCATTACTCATTTCTCTTAATTCTTTAGTTTTCACCATTATCACCTCGTTTTACGAATTTACATTTGATTGGAAGTTTGTGCATTGCAAGTCTTAATGCTTCTCTTGCAACTTCTTCACTTACTCCTGCTATTTCAAACATGATTTTATTTTTCTTAACAACAGCTACCCATACTTCTGGTTGACCTTTACCTTTACCCATACGAGTTTCTAGTGGAATTTTAGTTAATGATTGGTGTGGGAAAATATTAATCCATATTTTTCCTCCACGTTTCATGTAACGTGTCATAGCAACACGGGCTGCCTCAATTTGTTGTTGAGTTATCCAAGCACCTTCTTGAGCTTGTAATCCGAATTCACCAAAATGTAATTCAGTATTACCTCTTGAATTTCCTTCATAAGGTAAGCGATGAGTACGGCGGTATTTAGTTCTTTTTGGTATTACGGCCATCTTTCATACCTCCCTTATCTTCTTTTTTGTTTCCAAGAATTTCACCTTTGTATATCCATACTTTAACTCCGATTTTACCGTATGTTGTATTAGCTTCTTTGTGAGCATAATCAACATCTGCTCTTAATGTATGAAGTGGAATTGTTCCTTCTACATAGTGTTCGCTTCTTGCCATATCAGCTCCACCTAGACGACCTGATACTTCAGTTTTGATTCCTTTTGCTCCTGCTTTCATCGTATTTCTGATTGCTTTCTTTTGAGCAACTCTAAATGAAACACGGTTTTCGATTTGATGAGCAATATTTTCTGCAACTAATGCTGCAACCATATCTGGATTTTTAATTTCCATAATAGAAATTTGAATATTTTCATCAACTAATTTTGATAATTCTTTTTTTAATTTTTCAATTTCTTCTCCACCATGACCAATAACTACACCTGGTTTGGCAGTATTGATGATTACATCGGTCTTTTTGGCTGTACGTTCAATTAAAACACTTGCAACTGATGCGTCTTTTAATTTATTTTCTAAATATTTACGGATTTTAATATCGTTGTTTAAATATTTAGCGAAATCTTTGTTACTTGCATACCAATTTGCTTCCCAAGTTTTATTGATGCCAATTCTAAGTCCTATTGGACTAACTTTTTGACCCATATAACGTTTCCTCCTTTGCTTATTTTTTATCACTTACAACAATTGTAATGTGACTAGTTCTTTTTTTAATTGGATCTACGTGTCCACGTGAACCAAATTTCATTCTTTTTAATGTAATACCTTCGTTAATATAAGCTTCTTTAACAAATAAATTTTCTTTATCTAAGCCTAAATTATTTTCAGCATTAGCAACTGCTGAAGTTAATACTTTATGAATTAATCTTGCAGCTTCTTTGTTTAGATTGCTTAAGATGATATCTGCTTCTTTAACATCTTTTCCGCGTACTAAATCTATGACTAAACGAGCTTTACGAGGGGCGATTTTAACATTTTTTGCGATTGCTCTTGCTTCCATTTAATACTCTCCTTCCTTAAAGGTTTACTTTTTACCTTTGTCAGCACCGTGTCCGCCAAATTTTCTTGTTTGGGCGAATTCACCTAATTTATGTCCTACCATATCTTCTGTTACATATACTGGAATAAATTCTTTACCATTATGAACAGCAAATGTAAGACCAATAAATTGAGGGAAGATCGTTGAACGGCGAGACCATGTTTTAATTACTTCTTTTTTGCCACTTTCATTAATTGCTTTAACTTTATTCATTAATGATTTATCAACGAAAGGGCCCTTTTTTAAACTTCTAGCCATTTAAAATCATCCTTTCACTATTTCTTGCGACGACGTACGATTAGTTTGTCGCTAGCTTTCTTTTTGTTACGCGTTTTATAACCAAGAGCTGGTTTACCCCAAGGCGTAACTGGACCTTTACGACCGATTGGTGCACGTCCTTCACCACCACCGTGAGGATGGTCATTAGGGTTCATAACTGAACCACGAACTGTTGGTTTAATACCCATATGTCTTTTTCTTCCGGCTTTTCCTAATTTAACTAATTCGTGATCTTCATTTCCAACTTCACCGATTGTAGCTCTGTTAGTAGATAATACTTTTCTAACTTCACCACTAGTTAAACGAAGTAAAGCGTATTTTCCTTCAAATCCTAAAATTTGAACTGAACTACCAGCTGAACGAGCCATTTGCCCACCTTTTCCAGCTTGAAGTTCTACGTTGTGTACCATTGTTCCTTGTGGAATCTTATTAAGTGGTAAGCTGTTACCTATTTTGATATCTGCGTTTTCGCCACTTTCAATTTTTTGTCCTACTTTTAAACCTTTTGGAGCAATGATATATCTTTTTTCCCCATCGGCATAATTAATCAAAGCAATGTTAGCAGTACGGTTTGGATCATATTCGATTGAAGCAACTGTTCCAACTACATTATCTTTATTTCTTTTGAAATCAATGATACGGTATTTTCTTTTTGCTCCACCACCGCGATGTCTTAACGTAATTTTACCTTGATTATTACGTCCGCCTTTTTTCTTAAGGGTTACAGTCAATGATTTTTCAGGAGTTGTTTTTGTAATTTCATCGTTAACGATTGTTGACATTCCACGTGTTCCGTTTGTCATTGACTTATATGTCTTAATTGCCATAATTTCCTCCTTTTAGATTATTTAAGTTCGATTGAACTTCCTTCTTTTAATTTAACAATTGCTTTTTTTACTTTGTTGGTATATCCTGTATATTTTCCAACTCTTTTTTTCTTTGGTCTAACGTTGATAGTGTTTACGCTTTCAACTTCAACATCAAATATTTTTTCAACTGCTTGTTTAATTTGTGTTTTGTTTGCTTTTGGATCAACACTTAGTGTGATTATATTATCTTGAGCTAAGTTTGAACTTTTTTCTGTCATAATAGGTCCTTTAATAATGTCTCTATAGTTTTCCATTATGCAAGCACCTCCTCTAATTGTTTTAAGGCATTTTCTGTAATAATCATTGTATCTGCTAATACAACGTCATAAGTATTAATTTCACTAACTGTTAGTAATAATACGTTATTTAAGTTACGTGTTGATAAGATTAAATTATCGTTTAATTCATCTACAACAATTAAAACTTTTTTACCTGTTTTGAAATTAGCTAAAACTGTTTTAGCATCTTTTGTTTTGTTACTTTCGATATTAAATGAATCAACTACGATTAAATTGCTTTCTAATGCTTTATAAGATAAAGCTGATTTTAAAGCTAATCTTCTTTCTTTTTTGTTCATTTTAATAGCATAACTTCTTGGATGTGGTCCGAATACGATACCACCACCTGGCCAGTGTGGAGCTCTAGTTGAACCTTGTCTTGCTCTACCTGTTCCTTTTTGACGCCATGGTTTTTTTCCTCCGCCTGATACTTCACTTCTTGTTTTTGTATCAGCTGTTCCTTGGCGTTGGTTATTTCTTGCTAAGCGAAGTGCATCATATAAAACTGCATCATTAGGAGTAATTCCCCAAATGTTTTCGTTTAATTTAATATCACTTGCTTTAACACCATTGATATTTAAAACTTCAATTTTTTTCATTATTCTGCCTCGCTTTCTGTTGCGACAGCGTTGTCATTAGTTTCTACTTCTTCAGTAGCTATTACTTCTTCGTAAGAAATTAATTCTTGAGCTTCTTTTACTTTACCATTTGCTTTAACTGCTGATTTAATGATAACTAAACTTTTTTTAGCTCCTGGAACATTTCCTTTTACTAAGATGCAATTGTTTTCTAAGTCAACTGCTACAACTTCTAAGTTTTGAATTGTAACTGTTAGTGTACCCATGTGTCCTGGTAATTTTTTACCTTTGAATACACGCATTGGACGCATTGTTCCCATACTACCTGGTTTTCTGTGGTAGTGTGAGCCGTGTCCCATAGGTCCTCTTGATTGACCATGTCTTTTGATAACACCTTGGAAACCTTTTCCTTTTGTTGTTCCCGTAACATCAACAACTTCACCGGCTTCAAAAATATCAGCTTTGATTTCTTGACCAACAGTATAGTCATTGATATCTACACCTTTTATTTCTTTAAAGAAGCGCTTAGGTGTAGTGTTTGCTTTATTGGTATGCCCAATAGAAGCTTTTGTCGCTAACTTTTCACGCTTTGTATCAAAACCTAATTGGATTGCTTCGTAACCGTCGTTTTCTTTTGTTTTGATTTGTGTAACAATATTTGGTTCTACTGAAATAACTGTTACTGGAATAAGTTTTCCTTCGGTTGTGAATACTTGCGTCATTCCTAATTTACGACCTAAGATTCCTTTCATATATTCTCCTCCTATAATTTAATTTGGATATCAACACCGCTTGGAATATCAAGGTGTGTTAAAGCCTCGATTGTTTCCTTTGTTGGGTTTTTGATATCTATTAGTCTTTTGTGTGTTCTTCTTTCAAATTGTTCACGACTATCTTTATATTTGTGAACAGCTCTTAAGATAGTAATTTTTTCGATTTCAGTTGGTAGTGGAACTGGTCCTGATACTTCTCCGCCAGTTCTTTTTACTGTAGCAATTATTTTCGCACATGCTGTATCTAAACTTTTGTGTTCAAATGCTTTTAATCTGATACGAACTTTTTCTTTTGACATTAATATCCTCCCTTCGCCTATATCTCGTATAGACTTGCTCCGCGCAAATAACCCGATTTTACCTTGTTTTGTTTTTCAACTTAACCTGGCGTATCGACAACCTTGCACATCAATGCAACGTCACACATACAAAATTATACACAATAATCTTATGAAAATCAAGAGTTTTTAATACTTTTTTTAATTTTATTTTATATATATTAAAACTGATAAATCTATCAACTTTTAACTTTGACATTTTTATCAGTTTTTATTTTAACATTTATAAAATTATTTTACTATATAAGGATTAGTACTTGTTCCAGTTCCTGTTACTATCGTATCAGCACTCAGGATCAAAACTGGGCGAGCACCAGGAGTATGGACGACACGATTGCCGTTAGCATCACCACCACTATTAACAAACCAAGCAGCAGCATCATAATAATTATAGAAGCCGGCGGGGCTCATTGTCCAATAGTAGCTTCCACTATTCAAATAATATGGATAACTAAGTCCACTTGCATAATACCATCCTCCAGCATAGATTGTTTCATCATATGTTACTAATCCTACTTT
>CAZTXU010000007.1:0-29219 GCA_964617705.1 uncultured Muribaculaceae bacterium | reverse complement strand
AGTTGGTTTCAATATCTAATATATATATTTTATTGTTTTTAATTTTTACTATACTATCAAAAAATTTTTTATCGTAATCATAAAATGCGTGTATTTTATAATCAAATTTAGTTTTAAGCATTTTATTATTAATATGCCCTTTTACTACTTCAACAAACTTTTGGTCATCATCGACCAGTATGAAGTTAATCATGTTTATGTCTCCTGTCTATCATATGCAAACATTTTACCATATTTTGACAATTTTCTCAATATTTTATAAGAAATTTATAAAAAAAATAACTAGTTTTAACTAATTATTTAATTCTATAAATACATATCTTTCTTTATCGCTTAAATCTTTTTCAATTGTAACTTTGCAATTTAAATAATTTAAAGCTAATTCTTTTATTTTTTTTCCTTGTTTATAACCTATTTCAAAGGCTATTAAAGCGTTTTTATTTAAATAATTATGGCAATTTTTTATTATGCTTTCATAAAATTCTAGTCCATCGTTATTAGCATATAATGCGATATGTGGTTCGTTATTTTTTACTATATCCATTATTTCTTCATTATATGCAATATATGGAGGGTTACTAATAATGCAATCATATTTATCTTTTAATGGTTTTAACATGTCTCCTTGATAAAAGTTAATATTTACATTATTATTTATAGCGTTTTTTTTTGCTACTTCTAGGGCTTTTAAACTAATATCAACAGCGTCTATTTTGCAATTTAAGTTTTTAGCTAAAGAGATTGCTATGCAGCCGCTACCTGTTCCTAAATCAGCTATTTTTAAATTTGTTTTATTTTTCAATCTTTTGATTGTTCTATCTACTAATTCTTCTGTTTCAAAGCGAGGAATTAAAACGTTTTCGTTGACTTCTATTATACTATTATAAAAATCAACATTCCCAATAATATATTGAACAGGAATTCCTTGGTTTAGTTTTTTTATTCCTTCTTCTAGTTCTTCTTCTTTTAGGTATTTTTTTAGATATTCAATCATTTATTCTCCTCTTAATTGTCTTGATTGGTCTTCGTTTATTAAAGCATCAATAATTTCTTCCATGTCGCCTTCTACTACTCTATCTAATTGTTTTGTTGTAAATGAGATTCTGTGGTCTGTAACGCGGTTTTGGGGATAATTATAAGTTCTTATTTTTTCACTTCTATCTCCTGTTCCGATTTTGTTTCTTCTTTCGTTTCCTAATTCTTTTTCTCTTTGTTGATTATAGTAGTCAAATAATCTTGTTTGTAATATTTTTATTGCTTTTTCTTTGTTTTTAATTTGACTTCTTTCTGTTTGTGAATATACAACTATACCTGTTGGAATATGTGTTAGTCGGACTGCTGAATCGGTTGTATTAACTCCTTGTCCTCCGCATCCGGAACTTCTTGTTATGTCTATTCTAACTTCATTCATGTCTAATTCATAATCTAATTCTTCGGCTTCTGGCATTACTAATACTGTTGCAGTTGATGTATGTACACGTCCTTGAGTTTCTGTTTCTGGAACTCTTTGAACTCTATGTGCGCCGCTTTCATATTTTAATTTTGAATAAACTTTATCGCCTTTTATCATAAATTCAACTTGGCTATATCCTCCAGCTTCACCTGGTTCTTCGTTTAACATTTCAATTTGCCATCCTTGTTTATCAGCATATTTGCTATACATATGAAATAAATCTCCGGCAAAAATGTTTGCTTCATCTCCTCCAGCTGCTCCTCTTATTTCAACAATAACATTTTTTTCGTCGTTTGGATCTTTTGGTAATAAAATTATTTCTATATCATTTTCTAATTTTTGTTTTTTCTCGTTTAAAATATTTAATTCTTCTTTGGCAAATTCTGCTAGTTCACTATCTTTTAACATTTCTTTAGCTGCTTCTATATCTTCTAATATTTGTTTGTATTCTTGATAGCTTTGGTAAGCTTCACGTAGCAATGATTGTTCTTTTGATAATTCAGTCATTTTTTTTATATTTGAAATTACTTCAGTGTCTGTCAATAAATTATTAATTTCGTTATATCGTGATTCGATAATTTTTAATCTTTCCATCATTTTTTCACCTTCTTTTTAACAATTAAAATTATACTATATTATAGATTTTTTAGCAACAAAAAGACTATTCTGATAAAAAAAATTGTACATTAATTACAATTTTCTTGATATGTATAAGTTAATTGGTTGTATTCAGTACTATCTTCAACTACGAAGCATCCGGTTATTTCTGTATTATTAATTGGGTTATAGACTTTTCCATCTTTTGTTTTTCTAACATAACCATTTGCTATTAATTCATTAATGCTTATTTTATAACTTCCGTTTGTTTCTATTTCGTCAAGTACATTTATATGATCGGATACATATCTTATTGCACTTTCTTTTAAGTTGGATAGTTGTTGTTGGTATGACTTTTCTTTTGCTTCTTTTATTAACCCTATTACTGATGGATATACTACAAAGGTTAGTAATCCTAATAAAATAATAACTGCTAATAATTCAACTAGTGTAAATCCCTTTTTTTTCATTTTATTCATTCCTTTACAAAAAAGAACCTATTTATAGGTGTCTTTAACTACATAATGGCAGGGAGTTTCAGATTCGAACTGAAATTCTCGGTTTTGGAGACCAAGCGAATAACCATTAACTCAACTCCCTATATATCATGCCAAAACCTATATGACAAGATGATTATATCACATTTTTTTTGAATATTCAATATTTTTTGTTCAATTTCATATAATAAATAAGGTGATTTAATGATAATTAAGTATAATACAAAAGAACGTGATTTGCTGGCTAGGTTAATGAGGGCAGAAGCTGTTGGTGAGGGGGATCTTGGTATGTTGATGGTTGGTAATGTTGTTGTTAATCGTGCTTTAGCTGATTGTTTAACTTTTAGAAATGTTACTACTATTACTGATGTTTTATATCAAGCTAATCAGTTTACTGGTGTGGATAGTCCTTTATTTTTTAGTAATCCAACGACTATTGAAAGGAATTTAGCTGATAGGGTTTTAAGAGGGGATTATTTTTATCCTGCTACTAATGCTTTATGGTTTTATGCTCCACAGTCTGGGGAATATTGTAAAAGTACGTGGTATGATCAAAGTTTAGCTGGCAGATATAAAAATCATTGTTTTTATAATCCAGACCCAGGGGTTTGTAAGGAAATACATTAAAAGAATGAAGTTTTGGCTTCATTTTTTTATTCTTCAAACATGTCATCTATTAATTTTTGGATGTGTTTTTTTCTTTTTTGTGTTTCTTTTTTGTTTATTTCTATTTCAATTACGTCTCCCTCTTTTGCATTAGGAACTAATACTTTAGGAAGTTCTACGCATTTTCCAACGTCGATTTCTACGACTGCATAATTACCTTCAAATCTATCTATTATAACTTTCATTTTTATCCTCTCTTATTTTGATGTTTTTATTTCTATATTTTCTCCGTTGCTAGTGACGGTAATGTTTCCATTAATATCTGTTCTATAGACTTTTGCTCCTGAATTAGTCCATCTATCAATAATTATTTGATATGGGTGTTTATATTTGTTATTATTTCCGACCATTATTATTGCATATTTTGCTTTTACTTTATTAATAAATTCATAACTTGATGAGGTATCACTTCCATGGTGGCCGACTTTTATTACGTCTGCTGATATGTCTGTTGTTATGTCTTCTTCGCTTTTTGTTTCGGCATCTCCCATAAACAAAAATTTTCTATTTGCGTAGGATATTTTTATAATTGCTGAGCAATCATTTAAATTTTTATATTCTTTGTTAGGTCCGAGAATATTTATTATTAAGTTTTCATCTGTTTCTATGTTTATATTTGCTTTTGCTATTATTGGTTTTAGTCCTTTTTGGGAAATTGTATTTAATAAATTCTCATATGTTTTGCTTGTGGAATTGGCTTTTGGCATATAGATTTTTCCTATTTCAAAATTATTTATTATGTGAGCTAATCCTCCAATGTGGTCTGTATGTGGGTGTGTTGCGACTATGTAGTCAATTTTAAAATATTTTAAATTGGTTATATAATCAGCAACTATTTTTCCTTTTGATGCTTCACCTGCGTCGATTAACATTGTTTTTTTATTTGGCAATTCTATAAATATTGAATCGCCTTGTCCGACGTCAATATAATGAATTTTTATTAATTTAGTTGAATTTTGTTCTTCATTTTTGTTATCTTCTTCGCCACTTTGACTATCTGGATTATCATTTCCACTATGATTAACATATTCTTTATATCTAATTTTATAATCTTGGGAATGCTTATTGTTAACAATACTACTACAGCCAATCATAAGGGCAAATATAATAACGAATCCAAATGTGTCTAACAACCATTTTTTTATTTTTAACGTTGGTATTTTTTCTTTAATATTGAAATTTAAAACAAAAAACGTTGATATTATAAATGATGAATATTTAAATAAATTTGTTATTCTAAAAATGTACTTATCATATTTATCTACATGTATTGGTGGTTCTTTTTTTAATGTTAAATATATTATAATTAGATGAATTAAAAAGATTATACAATTTAGTAATATTTTTTCTAATTTCTTTGTTTTGTATTCTAATAATTCATTTTTTTCTTTCATAATTTTACTCCCAACTATATTAATTATGACACTATTATATTAATATTTTTTTATTTAAGAATATTTGTTTTTGTGTTCAGTTTTTACTTTTCTATTACTTTTGATTATACAATTTTCGATAATATTTGTCAAACATGGGATTATGGCAATTTTATTATTTAAATGTATTAAAAAATGAAGTTTGTGCTTCATTTTTATATTTTCAATATTTGACCAACGTTTAATAGGTTACTGGTTAAATTGTTTTTCTTTTTTATTGCGTCTGCTTCTGTATCTAAAAAACCATATTCTACAATTATTGGTTCTGTTATTCCTGTATTTCTGTGTATAAAATAGTAGTCTTTAGATGTATTGCTTGGTAATCTTCTTTGGTAACTTTTTCTTAATAATTGTCCTTCTTTTCCTATTTCTTGTAAAACTAAATCGGAAAGTTCATTGGTATTGCGTAAAGCATAGATTACTTCACCACCTGGGAATTGTCAAAGTGTAATTATTTTATAATTATCTTATATTTAAAATTTTATATTATGTTTTTCACACCATTCTCTAAATACAAAATTATAATAATCTGATGAATAGTTTCTATATTTTTCATATAAACCGTGTTTTTTTAAGCAATCATAAAATTTATCCATATAATCATGATTCCTTAATATATAAAATAATTCTTGTCTTGTTTGTTTATCATCCCAAATATTTTTTACAAATTCAGACATTATTGATTTATGATCAATAAATTCATAACTTGGTAGTGGGTAAATATTTAAAGAAGCTTTTGAAGGTAGTTTTTCATAGTCTTCATCAGTCGGATTTTCAGGCAAATGCTTTTTTAAATAATCCCATGGATTTACTATTTCCATTGTATCTGTTTTTAAAAAGACACATTCCATATAATGTATATCCATAAGAATATCTGCTATCGTACATTTTGTTGAATTATTCATTATTATCACCTTATAATTAAACATTTATTACTTATGTTTTTTTATATCTTTCATTAAATTTTCTATAACATATTCATGAAGCCTTGGCATTGTAACCAATAAATAATTATAACGTTCTAAATACATAAATATTTCTGAAGAATCACCTCTACTATAATAACCAGGTCTTACTTTATCACTTTTCTTTATAGTACCATTAAAAAACTTAATAAAATTGGAATTACATTTATTAACTCTATTTAAATATTCTAAAGCTTTTTTATCATTTCCAATTTTATAGTATAAAGCAAACAAAGGAAACAACATTTCTAAATTTTCTTCAGGATATTTTTTATATAATTTAAGAATTTCTTTTTCTTCTTCTAATGTGGCAAAAATTGCTATTAATAAATATCTAACTCCTAAATTGTCATTTTCATTTAATTTCAAAACTTCTTTGCATATAGTTTCTGCTTGACGTAATTTTCCTTCTTCTAATAAATATTCTGCTTTAATAACTAATCCTCTAATATATGGTCTTGTTTCAAATATTCCATAAAAATGTCCAATATTATCTTTATCAAAATATTTTTCTTTAGTTAGTCTATTTTTTTCTTTTTCTAAACCATCGTCTAAAAGTTTCATTCTTTTTATTCCATTTTCCTCTAAATCACATTGAAATAGAATTGCATCAAAACATTCTGGCGATTTCTCATATGCTTTTTTAGCTAATTTTATAGCTTCCTTCTTGTTTATTGCATTTTGTGCTTCTTCTAATATTTCGTAAGCATCATCAAGTGGTGTATTTTCATATTCTATTTCACCATTATTATACTTTTTTATAAATTCTTGTAATTTTTCATTTGCTTCATCAATGTTTTCAACATTATTATTTTTTAAAAATTCTTGTAACATATTATTAAACTTATTATTCATATACTTCTCCTATCACTTTTCTTCTGCAGAAATTACCTATAACTATGCAGAATTTTCTTCATATTTTTTATTATTATTTTTTTAATTAGCATTGTTATTTTAAAATTCTTCACTCAATAGAAAATCAATTAAATTTAGATGAATAATACCATCACGAGATAAATCTATTTTGTCAAGAGAAATAACATATTTTGGATAATTATCTTCTATTGATTTATACGCTCCAAATTCTCTTTCTATAGTACTATCATTACCTTTCATTTCATAAGTTACTTGAATATATTTAATATTCCCATCTTTCTTTGCTAAAAAATCAACTTCACCATTTTTAGTTTTACCAATATATACTTCATAGTTTCTATTTATTAATTCATTATAAACAATATTTTCTAAAACAACATAACTTTTAAATTCTGGATTGTTATTTTTAATTTGAGCTATTCCTAAATCAGTAGCATAATACTTATTTAATGTCTTTAAGACTCCTTTACCTGCAATATCATATCTATATACTTTTTTAAGTATTAACGCTTTGCATAAAGCATCTATGTAATTATATAATGTTTCATTAGATATTTTTTTGTTTTCTTTATTTAAATATTTTATAATATTATCAGCAGAAAATTCACGACCTGCAGTTTCAATTAAATACTGTAGTATCATATCAAACAAAACTGTATCTTTTAAATTTAATCTTTTTACCACATCTCTTAAAACGATTGAATCATATACACTGTGAAGATAATTTTTAATATCAATTTCATTTTTAAATTCACATCTATTAGGAAGACCACCCCATTTAGCATAATCCCAAAAAGTATCTAAATCTTTTCCATCTTTGTTTGTTAAAGAAATGTATTCTTTATATGATAAAGGATTAATATTAAATAAAACATATCTTCCAGATAAAACTGATGATAATTCATCTGATGACATTTTACTATTAGAACCAGTTAAAAATATACTGACATTTTTTATAGAAGCCCTTAATGAATTAACAACTTTTTCAAAGTTATCTACATTTTGAATTTCATCTAAAAATAAGTAATATATTTTATTATCTTGAATTTTATCTTTTATATATTTATTTAATTTTTTATAATCTAGTAATTCTTCAAATTCAATAAATTCAAAATTAATAAATATTATGTGGTCTTCATCTATTTTTCTTTTTTCTTTTAATTCTTCTATTATCTGATTTAAAATAACTGATTTACCACATCTTCTTATACCAACTAATATTTTAATTAAATCTGAATCATAAAACCCTCTTATTTTAGATAAATAATTTTCTCTTAAAAGCATATTAATTACCTCTGATTACATTATATATTATTTTTGCATTTTTGTAAAGTCATTACGGTTAATCGTAATAATTGTTTGTTTCTTTAAAATTATTACGTTAATAATATAATATACAAAATATTATAATTTATTTTATCTAGAATTAATTAAATTATAAAACGTGCACATATATAATACCTGGGGATAGTCAAAGTGTAGTTAATTTTTAATTTATATTATATTTTTTTATAATTTCATTATACTTTTTTTCATTATTAATTTTATCTTTTAATTTTTTCAAGTACAAAAATTTATAATAAGGTAATTTATTATATAAAATATTACTATCTATAACTTCAATAGGGAATAGTCCTCTATTATCAGAGCCACTAGTTTCATACGTCGCTGACTCTATTGGGAACTCTCTTTGTGCTTGTTTTAATATTTCTTCTTCATTATCCATATTTATTTTACTCCCTAACTTTTTAAGTATTTGTTATTTTTTGCAATTCTTCTTTTTC
Organism: uncultured Muribaculaceae bacterium; assembly: GCA_964617705.1. Lineage (GTDB taxonomy): Bacteria > Bacillota_I > Bacilli_A > RF39 > UBA660 > Faecisoma. Next base: position 20,948 of record CAZTXU010000007.1, on the reverse strand, counting down.
GAGTTCTTTTGTGGATTTTTCTGGAGTTGGTAAAGTTTCAGGCATATTGCCGCCAAGTTCTTCAATTGCTTTTCTAACAGTTCTACCAACATTATAATGAGTTAAACAAGCATCATCTTCATTATCGATATTATCTTTTTTTAATTTTGCTTCTGTTTGTGTAATGCGGAATAAATTCGCACCTAATTCCTCACTACCCATATAATCGAGAATATCTTCATTTTCTTTTATATTTTTACGTTTTGCTATTTGTTTAGCAGTTTCTCCATTATAAAGTCCTTTGTAGCCATAATTATTAAATTTACCAAAATTTTCTACACCTGCTTCTCTAGCTGTTTTAAATAAATATTAATTTTTATTATTAACAAGAATTCTAGTATATAGTCTTTTTTCATCTTCAGTTAATATTGAATACTCTAATTCAGTAATTTCTTGCTTCCTAGTTTGTATTGCAAAATAAGTTTGACCAAGAGCCACTTATTTTTTTCTAGGATTTGCATTTTGAACTATTAAATAACAGGCATATCTAGTTAAATGAAAATCAATAGTTTCTCTTTTTGTCTTTGATTCTATGTCAACTATTTTCCTGAACTCAAGAAAATGGTCACTTACTTTATTATTACTTGTTTCACAAGAAATCATTGCACGTTTTATAACTTTATGAAAATTCTCCCATTTGCTATATTCTAGTAATGGCATCAATTCTCTTGCTTCCCAAAATTCATTTCCATATTCATCGATATGTTTTATACTTTCAAAAGCTTTTTCTGTATATTCTTCTATATTACTCATGTCTAACCTCCTCATTTTTCATTTGTAGCACCATATAATTATTTTTTATTTGTAAATATTCTTTTAATTTACAATAATTCTAAATATTTTTTCAACATTTCAAGTTCTAATTCAGTAACTAGTTTAACAAAATCTGTATAATTACCAGTTGTATGTGCTTTATCTAATGCTTCATAATATTTTAATCTTGATTCTTTCTTTATAATTACAGGATTATATCCACTATTCATTAAATCTAAATTCATAAGTAATCTTGATGTTCTACCATTACCATCTACAAATGGGTGTATTTTAACTAGCTCACCATGTAATAATGCTGCTTGAATTATTGGATGATAATCATTCCAAGTATTATAAGTTAATATTAACTTTTCCATTAGTTCTGGTAGTTTTAAATAATCTGGTGGAATATGTGTTGCACCTTTAATAGTTACATTTTCTTTTCTATATCTTCCTGCATTTTCGTTATCAATATCTTTTAAAATTAACTGATGAATATTTTTAATATTCCATTCACTAATTGGCTCATTATCTTTAACTAAATCATCTAAAAATAAAATTGCTTTTTCATGATTAATTGCTTCTAAATGCTCTTTAATAGTTTTTCCACCAACAGTTATTCCTTCTAAAACTATTTGTGTCTCTCTTAATGTTAAAGTATTACCTTCAATTCCATTACTATTATAAGTCCATTCTAAGTTAATAGATTCTCTTAAAGATTTTAAAGTTTCTTTGGGTATTGGTCTTTTATTCTCCAATTCTTTTTTTAAACTATCTACTTCATCAAAATAATTATCATCTAAATCAATAATAAATTTGTTATCATCTGGTTTAATTATTCTTTTATCAACAGGTTTATCAGCATCAACAGGAATATTCCAACTATTTCCTACTTTAACAGCACCTTCAATTCTACCGTCTTGTAATAATTGTCTTATTCTTCTATCACTAATATTCCATTTTTCAACTGCTTCTTTAGTAGTCATAAATTCCATACTATTCACCTCAATTACAATTGTACCGCATACGGCATGATTTGTCAATGTGTTTATTCCGTTACCGGTATATTAAACTATAAATTACCAAAGGAATATCATTTTTTACTTTGTACCAAGTTAGCACGAAGTTATTAAAATGAAGTTCAATCAATTGCATATATCTTCATAAAGTGTTAAAATAAATAACTTAAGGTCTTCGATTTTCTTAGTTTGAAGTTCTATTTTTTTGTCTAATAATGATAGAAAATTTGCAATTTTAGTTTGTGCAATTTTATCTGGATAAGATATATTAAACTTTTCCAATCCTTTAATAGTCAATTGTGGTTGAGCAGATCCAAAATTTGTTTTTGTAACTTGATTTTTAAACATTTGAGATTTCATATATGAATACAAATATTTGGGAATAATACTATCCTTATTTCTAATTATAACCATACCAGAATTTATTCTAACATTATCATAAGGTACGATATTATCATAAATATAATCATAAATAATATCAGATTTTTCTTCTTTAGAAACAAAATTATCTCTAAACCATCTAAGTGCAGTTAATTCATAACAATTATCATCAAATTTTTCTTGAAAACATTTCATACAAGCTGTTGTTAAAAAGTATTTTGTATCAGTTACTTCTCTAGGTTCATCACCACTTTTGTTGTAATTGTTCCACTTCCATCTTATTTTATAGTTATATGAATGGATTCGTCATGTGGCCCTTTTGAATCTTGGTCGTAAATATCAATATGATTCTTTCCTCTTTTATCAGTATCAACTCTAATATATGTTCCACCTTCTGTTTTTTTTGCATCATTTCCCATATAAGCACTTCCTCATATTTTATATTGTTTTAATAATTTTGTAAGTTCTATAATTCCAAATTGAATATCTTCTCCTAACTTTACAAAATCATTTTCTTTGTGTTCAATACATCTGTAAGGAAAACCAATTAATCTTCTTCGTTATATTTAAATTTTATTTTTTTAAGCCATCATTCATATGTTTTTCTTATCTTCTATATTCGTATTGATTATTAATATTAACCTTATTATCTCTTCTTTTTCATCAAATCTATCATAATCATTTGGATATATTTCTTGAAAACAGTCTATACTTCCATATATTTTTGTTATTTCATCATCTATATCATAAAATTTGCAATTTAATCTTTTTGATAATTCTCATCCTATTGTAGTTTTACCAACATTAGAAACTCTCCATATTAATAATTTCAAATTTATTCACCAACTTCATATCCATTTTTTATTTCCAAGACTAATCCCTTTAATTTTTTATTATTAGATTTAATATTAAATTTTCTGTAATCATATTTTTCGTATTTTTCATAACCAGGTGTGACATAATGTTCGGAATACCCTTTTTTATCAATATCATCTACTATTTCTTTTAATTCAAAATCACACATATCATCTAACATACCACGACCTGCACCATCTACTATATTAGGATATAAATATCCTTCATATTCCGTAGCATCTCTTGATTCTAAATAAGCAATTTTAAAAGTCGTAGTTGAACCATAATCATATTCCATTTCCATAGTATCATTTTCTTTTAGTTTTAAATCCTTTAATTTAATAATAGTAGCATTTGTTAAATCACTATAATCAGGACTTTCAAGAGCACATACCCAGCAATCAAATATATAGTTTTTATACTTTATATTGTATAAATGATACGCAAGTGAATCAAATGTAGCAAGAATAGTATAAGCTAAATCAGCAACTGTTCTTCTATCGGTAATCTCTATTTTTCTCCATATCTTATCTTCTAAGCCTTCAATTCCTACTTTAAATGTTAATACTTTAGCCATAATTCTACACCTCTACTCCAAATTTAATTCTTTTTTTATTATCCTTTTTATTTCTGAAGGAATATAGTAAGAATAATAACCATTATTTTCATAAACGAATACCCATAATTCTTCTATATCATCTTTATATGCAGACATAAACATAGAATTTTCATTGTTAATTAATTTTTGAAAATACATTTTAGTAAACATATCATCTTTAGACATACTTAAACAAAATTCAAAATTATCTATTATTTGTTCTTTTAATTCTTCTATATTTTTTGAATCATATTCTTTCATCATCTTATTAATAATTTTTTTATCTAATGCTTTTAACGAAGAAAGTAAATCCAATTTATCCTTTTTTATTAAATATTTTTCATAATTCATTTTGTACCACCTACTTTAAATATTTCTCAATTAATTCTTTAGCTAATTTTTCGCCGTCCTTAGTTAATGTAACAGATTTATTTTTATATTTTGATGGAAACAAATAACCTTTATCAGTCAACTCATTAATAGTTTCAAATGAATAACCTTTCCAGGTATTTTTTAATGTTTCCTTATTCAAATTATTATTTTCATCATAATATAAACTTTCTTCTTCCCAAGATGTTAAATACATTAATAGTAATGTTAATTCTTCAATATTCTTTTCCACAATTACTACCTACTTTCATTTTAATCCAAATTTAAATTATTAATATATTCTATAAAATAAAGTGGAATATTAACTATTTTACCATCTTTACTTAAATTATTTAATGAAAATCTAAATGATACTTCATTATCATTTTTAGCATTATATTTTGTTAAACTATTGTGATTAGTACTCTTATCTGATTTTACTTCTATTGGAATTATTTTATTATTTCTTTGTATTACAAAATCTATTTCATTTCTATCAAATGTATAATAATTAGGTGATTCATCTAATATATAATTTAATACATTGACAACATAATTTTCTGTAAATAATCCTTTAAATTCTTCTAAAAGTTTATTACCTTCTAAAATAATTCTACTATCTAAATTAGACATTCTTCTTAAAAGTCCAATATCATTCATATAAATTTTATATGCTGATAAATCATGATGCGCTTTTAATGGAAGAGCACATTTATTTACTAAATAACACTTAGAAATTAAATTCGCATCGTTTAACCAATTTAATGCACCTTCGTATTCTCTAGCACGTGCACCTTCTTTTACTACTTGATATACAAACTTTTTATTTTCTTTTGATAACTGTGATGGTATTCCATTCCAAATTAATGATATTTTATTTGCTTCGTTTGCTTCAGTATGTTTTGAAAAATCATTTTCATAGGAATCTAAAATATTCTTTTGAATTTTATTAACCTTCTCTATATCCTTATCATTAACCCAACTATATACTGCTTCAGGCATTCCTCCAATAATATAATAAATTTTTAATTTCTCAATTAATCTATCTTCAAATAATTTAGGAATCCCACTTATCTCTTTTGTTTTTCTCATAACTTCTACTAAGTTTTCTGAATCATCTGCTATTAAAAATTCACTAAAAGTGATAGGGTATAGATTTAAAAAATCTACTTTACCTACAGGAAAAGAAGTTTTTAAAAGTCTTGTTCCTAGAAGTGAACCTGCACATACAACATGATATTCATTTGCTTCTTCACAGAAATATTTTAATGAGTTTAACGCATTAGGACATTCTTGTATTTCATCAAAGATAATTAATGTTGTTTCTGGATTTATTTTTTTTCCATTTGCAAGAGATAATTGTTCAATAATTCTTTTAGGATCTTTGGTATTTAAAAATAATTCTGCTAGTCCATCATCATGATCAAAGTTAAAATATGCCACATTATCATAATTTTTTGCACCAAATTCTTTTAATATATAGGTCTTACCAACTTGTCTTGCACCCTTTAAAATCAAAGGTTTTCTGTCCTTACTGTTTTTCCAATTAATTAGTTTTTCAGTTATAAATCTCTTCATGATATCGCCTCCTCATTAATATAATATCACGCTTTTTCAAAAATTATATCAATTTTAATCACATTTTTGTGCGTTCTTTTGATAATATAATCACATTTTTGTAATATCTGTATGGCAATTTTATTGTTTAAATGTATTAAAAAATGAAGTTTGTGCTTCATTTTTATATTTTCAATATTTGACCAATGTTCAATAGGTTACTGGTTAAGTTGTTTTTCTTTTTTATTGCGTCTACTGTTGTATTATAGCGATTTGCTATACTATATAGGTTATCGCCTTTTTTTACTGTGTATGTAATTTCACTATCAGTTGATGGTAATAGTAATTTTTGATTAATGCTTAATATGTTGCTTGTTAGATTATTTAATGATTTTATTGCATCTACTGTTGTGTTGTGGCGATTTGCTATGCTATAAAGATTATCACCTTTTTTTACTATGTATGTTTGATATTCTTCTGATGGTGTGGTTGGGCTGGTGGGTATTAATAGTCTTTGACCGACGCTTAAGTTTGTTGTTGCTAAATTGTTATAATCAACTATATCTTTAACATTAAGGTTATATCTTTTAGCGATGTTGTATAAATTGTCTCCTGATTTTACTATATATACTGTATATTCTCCTGGTTCGACTGAAATTTCTATTTGTGGGATTTTTAGTGTTTGACCAACGTTTAATAGGTTACTGGTTAGATTATTAGCGGCTTTTAATTGTTCGACGGTTGTATTATATTTTTTTGCTATACTCCATAGGCTATCGCCTTTTTTTACTGTATATGTGTTTTCTGTTGATAAACCTATGTATTCACTTACTGCTCTAACTACAGCTTCAGCATATCTTTCATAATTGTTTTTCAATCTATTAGCGTCTGCTTCTGTATCTAAAAAACCATATTCTACAATTATCGGTTCTGTTATTCCTGTATTTCTGTGTATAAAATAGTAGTCTTTAGATGTATTGCTTGGTAATCTTCTTTGGTAACTTTTTCTTAATAATTGTCCTTCTTTTCCTATTTCTTGTAAAACTAAATCGGAAAGTTCATTGGTATTGCGTAAAGCATAGATTACTTCAGCACCTTCACCACCTGGGGAAGAAAAATATGTGATTAGGCGATTATTTTTTCTTGATTTTACTGGTATTTATATTTTTTAAAATTTATTATAGGAGAAGGAAGATTGTGTGATTAATAAAATTCCTTCCCTTTTTATAATTTTTAACTCATTTCTTCATAATTAATTTTTATATTATCTAACACCTTAAATCTATATTGTATTTCTATATTTTTATCCCTATCAATATAAATTCTTTTTACTAAAGTTTTTATTAATTCTCTATTAGGTTCATCTAAATTAAGTAATGCTTTAATTTGTTCTTCATATTTGATTATTTCTTTTGTATCTTCTTTTATTTGATTTTCTTCATTATCTATTTCATATATTCTTGAATTTAATGAAGCTATTTGTTTTTCTGTTTGAGATACTAATCTAACATAGTTATCAGCACTAATTATTCCATTAAATTTATCATCGTATAATGCATCCATTTTTCTTTTTAATTCATCTATATCTAATACTAAAGATTCTCTTTCTTTTTGATGTTGATTCTTCATCTTTTTTCTTTGTAGTTTTATTTTTTCAGACAACTCTTTAATATTTAAACTATCTAAATATCTTTGACAAGTATTTTTAATAGCTTCTAATATTACTTCTTCTAATTTGTCGTATGGAAAGAAATGTGGATAACATAATTTTCTTCTAGGATCTCTAGCATACGTATTACAATTAACACTCCAATAAGTATTATCCTTATAATTTTTATTTTTTCTGTGTAAAACTGATAATGTATTACCACATTCTTTGCAAGTTAATAAATTCTCCAACAGTCTCTTTTCCCTATTACAATGAGTAATTCTAGTTCTTGCTGGGGTATTTTGTATTGAATCAAACATTGCTTTACTAACTAAAGCTTCGTGAGTATCTTCTACTATAATCCATAGACTTTCATCTAATGTTATCTTTTTTTGTGATTTATAGCTCATTTTAGTTTGTTTATTCTGTACCATATCTCCAGTATAGATTCTGTTTTTTAATAGCTTATTTACCGATGAAATAGTCCACATATTATGCTTTTGTCTAGAAGAAGGCTTTGTTCCTTTATAAGTACTTGGAGATTTAATATTATTATCATTTAAATACGAAACAATATCACTAACTCCTGTACCATAATAAGCCATTTTAAAAATCTTTTTAACTACTGGAGCAACCTCAGGATCAGGAATTAAATGTCCCTTATCTAGTGGATCTCTCATATAACCATAACAAGGCTTACTACCTATAAATTTACCTTGTTGTTTTTTATTTTTTAATATAGAACGAATTTTCTTTGAAGTATCTTTACTAGTCATATCATTAAATAATGATTTAAATGGTGCAATATCATTATTGGCACTATCTAAAAAAGTATCTACTCCATCTAGAATTGAAATAAACCTAATTTTATTTGCAGGAAAATATTCTTCAAGAAGATTTCCACAACCTACATGATTTCTACCTAATCTTGATAAATCTTTTGTAATTACACAATTGATACGTCCACTTTCTATATCCTTAATCATTCTTTGGAATCCTGGTCTATCAAAATTAGTACCAGTATAACCATCATCAACATATTCATCAACGAATGTAAAACCATTTTCTTTTACAAAATCCATTAATAAATGTCTTTGATTAATGACACTCTCACTATCTGACTCATAAGTTTTATCTTCATCACTTTCTGATAATCTAATATAAATTCCAACTCTATAAAAACTTGGTTCTTGTATTATATTGTTATACACTTACTACTCCTTCCAATGTGTATAACTTTGAATAAGCAATATAATTATACCACAATCCTTTATTGCTTACTATTTTTTAACATTAATTTTAAGTACTCCTCTATTAAATCATCCAAGTTTTTATCTTTATCGAAAGTTTCAGTTATATTCACTATATACACCTCTCCTTTAATTTTATGAAATATGACAAACTATAAGACTTTATTATTAAACTTATTAAAGCGCAAAAAAATTAGTTATATTTCAAACTAATTATAAGAATAATTATATAAATTTTTTACCTCATTCCCTCCAACAAAAAAAGTTGCAAGAAAAAAAGAGAGTTTTCTTCTCTCTATAATCTTTGCAACTTTCCTATATTACCATATTAGCACATTTAAAGGTGCAAGTAAAGTGCAATTCATCAATTATCACAGAATTGAAATTAAATTTATTCTTGCTCTACTAGTCTTTTCAGTTTATTTATTTGTCTATTTAATAAGATACATAATCTATTAATTCTCGTATCTGAATACCCTGTTAAATGTTGATATTGATGTAATAAATCATCAAACCATTCTGGTAATCCTTCTAATTTACTTACATCTATTCTTTTAATATCCTTTACTACTTTTATTAATTCATCAAAAGGTTTTACTTCATAAAATAATTTACCTTCACCAGAAATATGTAATTCTTCTTCATCATAATATTCAATGTTTAAACTTTGCCCATTATCAAATATCGGAGCCACATCTAACCATTTTAAAGTATTAACATCTCTTATTATTCCAAAATTATTAAGATGTCTATCTTCATTCATAATTAGAAAATCTAAGATATACATATTTTCTATTTTTTCTCTTGCATCTTTTATTCCTTCTGATTCTAACTTTTTAATATATTCTTCATAATCTTCTTTACTATTATGTCTTTTCATATCATTTCTTATTTGATAGCAAGTAATAAGTTCTGTATCCTTTGTTATAAAACATGGACATTTTGAAACAACAATATCTTTATAAGTATCAAGAGTATATTCTACATAATCAAATCCAAGTCTTTTACATATTTCAGTTGCTAATACTTCATTGAATGGTTGTAATGTTTCATTCTTATAACCACCTTTTAACAAGTATCTAATTCCATCTTCAATAATCCATGCTTTTTTTAACATTCCATCAGTAGTATTATTTGGAGTTTTTAAAGATGAAACATTTTGAATCATCTTACTATTTTTAGATAACGACGCTTCCATAAATTCTGCGTAATCAAAATTATTATCAAAGAAATTAATATCTTCGTATTTAATATCTGTACCAACTGGCTTTAGCCAATATTGATCTGACAATGATAAACCAAATGCTTTATCTAATAATTCACATGGAGCATTTATATTAAGTCTATGTAGTAATAAGTCTAGCTTATCTCTCCAAGATGGAATTCCTCTTCCTTTGAACCACTCACTTAAATTTGTTCTAAATGGAGTATCATTAATATCGTCGCTCATATAGAAACTTTTTAATATGTATGGAGCATAGTCAATATTATACACATCATAAATTTTAGTAAATACACCAGTAGCAGAATCATATTCAGCAACTAATACCTCTATATTTTTATTCATTAAAGTACATTTCATAGGATAATCATCTCCTTTTCTATATACTATTATATCATTATTTTCTAAATTATTCTTTAGTATTAGGCAAAAATAATACTAAATTTATTATAGTAAAAATTATGCTATTTTCGATTTTGCGATTAGGTCTTACAGACTATATATATTCAAAGTACCAAGCATGGTGTCTACACACCCACAGCTTGTTAGGAAACATTCCTAAAACCAACAAAAAAGTCTCTGACAGTTTATTATTTTTTTAATCAAGAAAGAAAAAATTTTAATAAAAATTAGATTCACTTTTTATTAAAAAAATTAGAAAACAAATAGAATTTTATGAACAATTTTTTAAAATTTTTAATTAATATTTTTTAATATTTAACTTTTTTATCAAAAGAATAATTATACATTTTAATCATTTCTTGTTTATCTTTTTCAAATTTTTTATTATCTATTGCTCTTAATATTTTCTCTATTTCAAATATTAATGGCTCTATTGAAGACTCAAAATACTTTTTGTTAAACCACATAAAAAGAGATTTAAATATTTTTTTAGCTTTATAATTATCATAAAGTTTTACTGTTGGATTTAATTTTTTATATGTTTTATCATATTTCTTAAAAAAGCCATGATATTCATCTAATCCATCAATTATTTTAGGATTTAAATCAATTAATTTTTTATAAATATTAATTGCATTATAGTGAAATAAAAATGGTCTATTTTTTGAATAATAGTATGAACGATAAATATCAAAATATGCACCATAAACATTACTAATTATTTTCCTTTTTTGAACAAAATATTGACATAAACTAGTAACTAATCCCACAATTATACCACAATAAATATTAGTTAAAACACCTACATAATCCATTAAATTTGACCATATATAATATAAAATAATAACAATTAATGTTGTAACTAGAGCTAATATTAATGAAAATATAGTTATTAATCTTGATTCTTTCATAAATTCCTCCTAACAAAAAAATAGTAGAGCATACTTCATCATTAAAATGAAATATTCTCTACCATTAAAGATTATTTTACTACTATTATTAAAGTTTGTCACTAGATATACTAAAGAATTTATCAAAAAACTCTAGTAGTTTATCAATAACTTTATTTTTCTTTTCTTGTCTATCATTTGTTGGAGTAAACATATTCATGGCTGGAAGTATATTAGATACTTCTGTTCCATTAGTTTCTACTCTACCTTGTTCAAATGCTCTCTCTATAAAATTATATGTTTCTTCTTTATTTAATCCTTCATCAAATATAATCTTATCTAATTCTTCTTTTTTCTTACTATTCATAAATAATTCAAAATCGCTATAAACATTAGAGTTTTGATCTAATGATTCAATAAAAGCCATAATCAAGTCCTTTTTATTTCTTAAATCTGGACTAGCCATAATAGCCTTTTGAATTGTTACTAATATTTCTTTATCCTCCATATTAGATTCATGATATTTTTTTACTAGACCTAAAATATAATCAATATTAACTTCAATAGATTTAATTAATTCCATTTCAAACACTACATCTTCAGAGACATCAGCTTTATCTCTTTTAGATCTATTTCTAAACTCATTATATAATTCAATATATATACTATGATAATCTTGTTTATCTCTTTCATTAATTAATTCTTCATCTTTAAACTCATCAAATGAAGATAATATATTTGTTACTTTTAGTATAGAACCATATAATTTAATAAATTCTTTTTGTTCCTGCTCACTCTGCATTAATTCTCCCGGCATAAATTTTAACTTTAATTTTTCTACTAATTCTTTATACCCTTCAAACTTTTTACCATTTTCATCTTCATAACCATAATAATAATCTTTATAAGGTTTTAATAAAACTACTCCATGAGCTTCTTCATCGCCAAATTTAGCAAGTGCTTCATTTAACCTGTCTTCTAGATTTCTAAATGAAACAATATTTCCATAAGTTTTAACACTATTTAAAATTCTATTAGTTCTTGAGAACGCTTGAATTAAACCATGCCATTTTAAATTTTTATCAACCCACAATGTATTTAAAGTTTTAGCATCAAATCCTGTTAAAAACATATTAGCTACTATTAAAATATCAATTTCTCTATTCTTCATTCTTAAGGAAACATCTTTATAATAATTTTGAAATTTTTCAGATGATGTATCATAGCTTGTTCCAAACATCTTATTATAATCCTTAATAGCATCATCTAAGAATGTTCTATCATCTATGTTTAAACTTTCAGTTGATTCCGAATTTTCATCAATAACTCCGTCTTCTCCATTAACACCATAAGAATAAATTAATGCTACTTTTAAATTACTATTTTTATATGCTAAAATCTTTTTAAATTCATCATAATATTCTTTAGCCATTTTAATACTTGATACTGCAAATATTGAATTAAATCCATTAATATTCTTTTTAGATTTTATTTCTTCTGTATCTTGTTTTTTTGCAACTTCAACAACATTATCTAATGTTGAATAAACATATGATTCACTAGTTTTAGTTTTTGTACTAAAATGTTCAATAATATATTCCGTTATTAAACTAATTCTCATTTGATTATCAAATAATTTTTCTTCATCAATATTATAAACTTTTTCATCCTTTACATCATCATTAATATCAACTTTACCAACATATTCATATCTAAAAGGCAATACATTTTTATCAGCAATAGCATTTACAATTGTATAAGTATGTAATCTTTCTCCAAAAACCTGTTCTGTTGTTTCAGATATACCTTTATTTGTTCTAGCATTTTCTGGAAATATTGGAGTACCAGTGAATCCAAATATATAATACTTATTAAATTTTTTAATAATTGATTTATGCATCTCACCAAATTGCGATCTATGACATTCATCAAAGATAAAAACTACATGTTTATTAAATACCTCACTATTATAATTCTTTTTTATAAATTGCGATAACTTTTGAATTGTTGTAATAATAATTTTAGAATTATCATCTTCTAACTGTCCTTCTAGTACTTTTGTTGATGTATTAGAGTTTGCAGCACCTTCTTTAAAGCGATCGTATTCTTTCATTGTTTGATAGTCTAAGTCTTTTCTATCGACAACAAATAATACTTTATCTATAAAATCCAATTTGCTAGCTAATTGAGAAGTTTTAAATGAAGTTAAAGTTTTACCAGAACCTGTTGTATGCCAAATATAACCACCAGCTTTAATTTTTCCATAAAATTTATTATTATATGCCACTTTAATTCTATTTAATATTTTCTCAGTAGCTACTATCTGATAAGGTCTCATTACAAGTAATTCTTCTTCACTCGTAAATACACAATATTTAGTTAATATATTTAATAAAGTATGTTTTGTAAAAAAAGTTTTAGTAAAGTCAATTAAATCTGTAATACCATTGTTTTTTTGATCTGCCCAATAAGAAGTAAATTCAAATGAATTAGATTTCTTTTTCTTTTGATTATTTATATGAAATTCTCTAGTAGTATTCGAATAATACTTAGTTAATGTTCCATTTGAAATAACAAATATTTGAACAAAATTATATAATCCAGATCCGGCCCAGAAAGAATCTCTTTGATATCTTTCTATTTGATTAAAAGCTTCTCTTAAATCTACTCCTCTTTTCTTTAATTCAACATGAACTAAAGGCAGACCATTAACTAAAATAGTAACATCATATCTATTATCATAATTACCATCATTATTAATATATTGATTTAATACTTGAACTATATTATTATGAATATTATTTTTATCTATTAAATAAATATTTCTTTTTTCACCAGAATCTAATGTTAATTCTTGTTTATAGTCTTCTTGTATTAGTCTAGTTTTTTCAATTATATAATCATTCTTATTAGCAATAACCTTAGTAAATAAATAATTCCATTCACCATCAGTAAAATGATAATTATTAAGTTTTTCTAATTGTCTTCTTAAGTTTATTATTAATTCTTCTTCACTATTAATATTTAGTTTTTCATAGCCCTGCTCAATTAAAGTATTTATTAATTCTTTTTCAAGTGTATCTTCACTTTGAAAAGTTGTAACTACTCTATTTAATCCTGTGTATTCTGATAATACAGTAGAATTATCATTTTCACTCATAATATTTAAACCGCTCATCTTTAACCTCCATTTTATAATAACCAATAAAATCATTGAAATCATCAATAAATAATTTTTTCTCAGAATCAGTCAATTCTGAGTATTCAAATTCTGGTAAACTTCCATGACTGTACAAATTAATAAGCTTTATTATTTCTGTTTTATATTCTTTATTTAAAAGGCATTCATCATATTTTTTATATCCAAAATAATTAGATGTTTTTTCTAATAAAATCCTAAACATGTTAAAATGAATTTTTTCAAGTGCATCCTTGTTAATTGCTTCTTGGATTTTTTTTACTAAATTTAAATGATAACCAAATGGAGAATCACCTTTTTCTTCAAGAATATAAGTATATACTTTTTTATTTAAAATATATGATTTTAACTTAATTTCTTTTTCTCTTTTTAAAAGATTATAAATTGAATTATAAAATAAAGCATGATGAGTGGTTATCAAAATATTTGGTTTAACTAGAATATTCTTCATTCTGTCAATTAATTCAAATGTTTTTATAGCTACATTTAATATTTTCATATCATCAATAGATGAAACAGGATCATCTATAATTAAATATTCAATATTATCAAATATATTAGTAGACCTATCTTCTTGTAATTCTCTAAGTTCATAAATCATTGCATCAACAAATGTATAGAATACAGACCATATAAATATACTTTCTTCTGCTTTTGAAATTTTTATGTTATCATCATATCCATCTATAGTTTTAGCACTAAATTCAACAATTCCAAATTTCAAATCTAATGAGGCTATTATTGAATTATCACAGAATAATTGAAAATTTTTTTCAATATCATTCTCTAATCCTTGATCTTGTATAAATTTAACTATCCACGAGTTTGTATTAAGTACTAAAAAAGAATTAGAATTATTCCAAGAAAATTCATCTTGAAACATTGAATTGAAACATAGTGTTTTATTTTCAAATGAATCTGCAAACATTCTTGATATTCTTGTCTTACCAGTTCCGTTAAAAGCATATACTAAATCAATTTTTATTTTTTCTGAGGCTATATCAAAATCTGATTTCAAATTATTAAAAACTTCCTCTATATTATTTAATACAGTTTTACTCATATTCTTGTTCCTCAAAACTTAATAATTTATTTCTATAATATTCATATTGCTTTCTTCTCGATTCAATCTCAGCAGGTAAACCAACTGAAATATCATTAACTAACTTGTCAAACTTATCTAAAATATTAATAATATTCTTTTGGACTTCAATCGAAGGTATTTTAAATTTAAATTTTTTAAACATATTCATATCTACCGAACTAAAACTACCTTGATTAAGATTATTTTTGCAATATTCATCTAAAATAAAACAATAATAATATATGTATTTCATATAAATTTCATCTTTAAACTCTTCTTTTAAAGTTAAACATGTAAATCTTTGATTTGACAAAAAATCACATTCAATTAAAGCATGGACACCAATAGTTGCAGATGTAGCACAAATAATTGAATTAGCTTTGAAAGTTCCGCTATTCTTTAATGCTGCAGGAGTAATGTGCTGTATAGAATCATTTAATACTCCACCATTCAATCTAATATCTTCCATTCTAAACCACGGAATTTTTCCATTATCCCAAAATTCATTATTTAATGTAGAAGGAGTATAACCATTCTTCATATCAAATATTTCTTGTAATTCATATGATTTAAAATCTTCATTGTTCAACTCAAAAATATTTTTACGCCAAAACTCGTATTGTCTTTTTCTTACTTCTAGCTCCGCTTCTAGCTCCGCTTCTAGCTCCGCTTCTAACTCACCAAATTTATCAAGAATTTGAACTATTTCTTCTTGTACCTCTAATGGTGGGCAAGGTATTTTTATTTTTAGGAATTTGCTTTTAGATAAATTATATCTTGTAACGCCAAATGAGCAAGATGTAACCTCATTTCTGAAAGAGTTACTTCTAAAAACATGTTTTAAAAATAATGGATTATATCTATTATAAAATTTATCATTTAGTCTTAATCCAAAACAAAAACTATTTAAATAAATATTATCTTTAGGTTCTTCTGTAACAACTGAAATCATTCCACTGTCTTCTATATTTTCAGATGACCCCGCTATTAATATATCTTTAAATTTTAATTTATTTTGTTTTTCTGTTTTGTCTACAAATACATAGTCATTAATATCTAATTTCGTAGATGGATTATTATATATATTAGTATATGTAATATACTTGTAATTGCCATTTTCAAAATCTTTTTTTGATTTACCTGACAATCCATTAAATTGATACCCGATATCTGATAATTTATAAAATTCAACACCATTAGGACATAACTTTTTTATTAAATCATTAATTTTACTCATGATAATCAGACTCCAATTCTCTAATTATCTCTTCTAGTTCTTCTCTTATTTGTTGTTGCCTTGGTACTATTTTAGCTAGTTTTCTATTAACTTCTTCAATATCTATTTTTACTTCATTTGTGTTTGTTTTTAAATACGAATTTACTGATATATTATAATCATTTTCTTTTATTTCATCATAAGTAGCTAAATATGCTTTATTTTTTACTGGTACTCTATTCTTTAATAAATTAATTATATTATTTATATTTGTATCAGATAATTTATTTTTATTTGTATTTCTAATAAATTCTTCACTAGCATCTACAAATAAGATGTTGTTGTCTATTTTATTTTTCTTTAATACTAATATACAAGTAGCTATTGATGTACCAAAAAATAAATCTGATGGTAATTGAATAACAGCATCTACATAGTTATTATCAATCATATACTTCCTTATTTTTTGTTCTGCTCCACCTCTATAAAGCACACCAGGAAACTCAACTATTGCAGCAGTACCTTTTGGGCTTAACCATGATAGCATATGCATAGTAAATGCTAAATCAGCTTTAGATGATGGTGCTAAAACTCCAGCTGGAGAAAATCTTTCATCATTTATTAATATTGGATTTTCTTTTCCAGCCCATTTGATAGAATATGGAGGATTAGATACGATAGCATCAAAAGGTTCATAGTCCCAGTGTTCTGGATGTGTTAATGTATCTCCCCTAGCTATATAGAATTTATTATAATTTATATTATGTAAAAACATATTAATTCTAGCTAAATTATAAGTAGTTAAATTTATTTCTTGGCCATAAAAGCCTTGCTTTACATTTTCTTTTCCTAATATTTTAGCAAATTTTAACAATAATCCTCCAGAACCGCATGCTGGGTCATAAACTTTATTAACAGATGTTTTATCCATTATAACAATTCTTGCAAGCAATTCTCCTACTTCTTGTGGAGTAAAAAATTCTCCTCCTGATTTACCTGCTGATGAAGCATACATAGTCATCAAAAATTCATAAGCATCGCCAAATAAATCTATATTACTATCATAATAGTCTCCTAATTTTAAATCACCAATAGCATTAAGTAGCTTCACTAGTTTTTCGTTTCTTTCATCCACAGTATTACCTAATTTATTGTCTATAGTAAAATCATCAAATAATCCTTTAACATCATTTTCTGATGCAGTTCCTCTGGCCGAAGCTTCTATATTATCAAATATATTAGAAATAACTACATTTAAGTTTTCATTTTTAGTTGCATTAAGTCTTACATTACAAAACAACTCACTTGGTAATATAAATAGCCCTTTTTCTTCTAATATTTGTGATTTTCCCATTAAAGCTTGTTCATCACTAATGTTTCTGTATTCAAAATTTTCTATACCAGCTTTTCTCTGGTTTTCATTAACATAATGTTCTATATTTTCAGAAATAAATCTATAAAACAATAATCCTAAAACATATTGTTTAAAATCCCATCCATCAACTGAACCTCTTAGTTCATTAGCAATTTTCCATATTGTTTTATGTAGTTCATCTCTTTCATATTCTTTTTTGCTATTCATTACTTTTACCTCTCTTTACTACCAATTGTTCTGTATTTTTTTCAGTTTTAATTGAACAATCTTTTTTATTTACAATTTTAATGTCATTTTTACTATCTACATAAAAAAGTACAGAATTTCCTTCTTCAAGTTTTAATGTATTTCTAACAATTTTGGGAATAGTGATTTGTCCTTTTGAAGTTATTTTAGCAGTTGCTAATATATCATTTTCTTTACTCATTTTAATCTCCTTACTTTCCTTACATTATAAGTATAACATATATTTTGTTTTTTTGACATAATTAATCACAAATATTTCCATTTTTGGTTTTATCTATTTTATCTATTTGTTATTTAATACTTTATTAATTAAGTACTTAATTATATCTAAAATACCGTATACGGAAAATCCAGATACCCAAAATGGTACTATGGATTAATTTTTGGATTTTCATAAATTATATAATCATAATAAAATTTTCCATTTTCATCATGACACTCATTCATTTCTAAGTAATTTTTATCTTTTAATTCATGCAAAGTCTTTCTAATTGTTTCTCTTGATTCTTGACATAAACTACACAGGCCACTTATAGAATAATCCCAATCATCAGAAAGAGATAACATCAAAGATAACAGACCTTTTGCTCTTAAACTTAATGTTTTATCTTTAAAATGATAATTACTCATTACTGCATAATTTTTATCTTTCTTTACTCTTATAACCATATTATATTTTCTCCTTTTCCTCAAAATAAAAAAGCTTATGTAATTTACATAAACTCCTTTTTAAAATTTAAGCTATATTTATATATAAATTTATATAATTAATTTTATTAATTAATTCTCTTTTTTTCTTTTTCAAATCTTTCAAAAACTTTAGATTTAATATTTCTTCTAAAATTAACTATATAATATTCATTTGGAAATACTTTCTTAGCTCTATTAACATAATCTATAAATTTTCTACTTTCTCCTTGACTACAATTCAATTCTTTTAAAATTCTATGTTTATCTATTTTAGAATGCTTTTTTCTTCCTTTTTGAAGCCTATATTTTTCTCTTGCTACCATAAAATCTATTTTTCGGTACATCTTATAAAAAAATTTAGTCAAAGTTTTATCCCTAAATTTAACATTTTTTCCATCAAAAGAAAAACCCAAATAACTAATATATTCCCCACCTTTTTTCATTCCATCAATTTGTTCATGCAAAGAAGTAATCTTATTATTTTTATAAACATATCCTGAAGTTTTATCAACATTCATATCCAATGTAGGATATTCTTCCTTTATAATGGTAAGTTCCTTCCATATATCTTTTATTGATGGGACTTCATTTTCAGGTATTATCATTATTAAATCATCTGAATATCTCATGTATAAACCATGTTTGCTTTTTGCGTAATTATGAGCTTTTTCATCAAAGTCAATCATATATACGTTAGCAAACACCCCACTTAACGGGGAGCCTTGTGGTATACCATATGGTTTTTTATTCACAATTATTTTATCATGAAGTTTTGGTTTTGCATCTTTCCAAGATATATTTTCAAAAAGACTATTTCTGCTTTTTAAACTTTCTCTTGTTTCTATTCCATTATTGATTAAAAATTTTTCAACATCATACTTTTCAATATAAGAATATCTAGTCATACTTTTGAAAACTCTATACCAATCTTCTTCTAATTTTTCTACATTCAAAATCTTACAGATATTATTTTTTAATTTACTATGACTAATAAAATCAAAAAAACTTGAAAAATCACTGACTAATATATAACAAGAATCACATTTTTTAATAAAATTTATCGCTGTAGATGCAAAATCAATATTTGTCTTTCCTTTTAAACAGGTTCTATAAGCAATAGAAGACTCATTTAAATCATTTTTATTACAATATTCATTATAATAATTATTTAGATTATATGAATACCATTGATATATATATCTATCTATATGAGAAGCATATTTAATTGGTCTCTCTTTTATCTTCCAATGATGATTAGTTTCAGTATTAATGTCTTTAGAAAATTTCTTTACCTTAATTGTATAGCTTAAAAAAGGATAAAATCCATGTTTAATTATAAAATCTTCATTTTTTACTTTTTTCTCTATATTTTTTATATTTATTATCTTATCAATATGCTGATAAAATCTTGGTTTAAATATTTTATTTTTCATTTTCCTCCTAAAACTGAAGAAACACATCCTGGCCGCAGCCGCCATTATTGGATGTGTTCAACGCAAACCTTTCAATTTTCATTCTTCACAATATAAAATTTACTTAGTCCTTTTTAATGCTGCTCCTCTAACATTAATTATTGTATAATAATAGTAGATAAAGTATTGAATATATTAGTTCAATTCTTCACATCACTAATATCAACAATTCAGTCAAAGCGAGGTGGTCCAATTATGAACTTAAACTTTAACCTAATAATTATCAATATAGTATTGACAATTAACATTTACCACCCACAATACAAATTATCGTGGCAATATATATTATAAACTTTTTTAATAAAAAATCAATAATTTGCAACAAATTTTCCAGTAAAATAAGAAGCTTATCCAAGTTATACACCATTGCCATAATTTAATCACATAAAATGATGCTCCTCCTCCGGCATTTATGTGATTAGATATTACTATGACATCATCATCATTTCCAAAAGCATCTAATATTCTATTTACCCTATCAGTAGGATTAACAGTTTCATCACTATTTCTTGTTAATTTAACGGGAATACCAAGTTCTCTAAACCTATCATACATATATTCAGATATAGCCAAAGTCATATCCTTTTCCGTAATCCCATTTCCTAAAGCTCCCGGGTCTTCCCCACCATGTCCTGCATCTATTACAATTTTATAATCATTCATAAATCGTTCCTCCTAAAATA
>CAZTXU010000006.1:0-30466 GCA_964617705.1 uncultured Muribaculaceae bacterium | reverse complement strand
CTTGAGACATTTTTACAAGTTAACACTTAAGACATTATCACAAATTAATCATAAATTTTTAATAAAATCATAATTTATGCTTGACAAACATATAATAGTTAAGTATAATTAATGTGAACTTGAAAAAAAGGAAAGCAGGTATCCAACCTCACCCGATTGCTGTAGCTTTGGGTTAAACGCCGATAAGAGTGTTTTTTAAGGTGGATACTATTAATCTACCTTTTTTGTTTGTGGAGGTGTCAGGTATCGCAAGTAAAAGTAAGGATTTGTTTATTAATGAGCAAATAAGAGCAAAGGAAGTAATGGTAATTGGACCTAATGGAGAACAACTTGGTACAAAACCTGTAAAAGATGCTATAACATTAGCCAATTATGCTGGTTTTGATTTGGTTTTAATCAATTCAAATAGTAATCCACCAGTTTGTAAAATCATGGATTACAATAAGTATAAGTATGAAAATAAAAAAAGAAACAAAGAAAATCTTAAAAAACAAAGAGAAGCTAATTTAGAAATGAAAGAATACCGTTTATCAGTTACAATTGATGAACATGACTTTAATACTAGAGTTAAAAATAGTTCTAAATATTTAGAAAAAGGACATAAAATTAAAGCTTCAATTCGTTTTAAAGGAAGAGAAATGGCTCATACTGAACTTGGACGAGATAAACTACTTAAGTTTGCTAATGCTTTGGAAAATGTAAGTGAAATTGAACAACAACCAAAGTTAGAAGGTCGTTATATGACAATGATATTGATGCCAAAAAAAGAGAAATAGGAGGAAGTTTATGCCAAAAATGAAAACCCATAAGGGAACAAGTAAAGTTTGTAAATTAAGACCAGGAGGAACAATTAAAATTGGAAATCCAGGTTCAAGACACAATACTGGAAAGAAAAATGCGGCTGCAAACCGTAAAAAACGTAGTGGATCATTAATGAGTAATAGTGATTATAAACGTTTAAAAGATATATTATAGGAGGTAATTAAATGACAAGAGTTAAAGGTGGTACGATTAGTCGTGCTAGACATAAAAAAGTAATGAAACAAGCCAAAGGATACTTTGGAAGTAAACATCGTTTATATAAATCAGCTAATGAACAAGTAATGCATGCTGGAAAATACGCATTCCGTGATCGTCGTCAAAAGAAAAGAGATTTCCGTAAATTATGGATTACTCGTATTAATGCAGCTTGCCGTCTAAATGAAATTAGTTATTCTAAATTTATTGATGGATTAAATAAAGCAGGAGTAACAATTAATAGAAAAATGTTATCAGAAATTGCTATCGACAATCCTAAAGCATTTACTGATTTAGTTAATGTTGCTAAAGAAGCATTAGAAGGAAAAGTAGAAGTTAAAGAAACAACTAATAAAAATGACGATTTAAGTAGTAAAACAGTAGCTGAATTAAAAGCTTTAGCTAAAGAAAAGGGTATAGAAGGATATACTACAATGAAAAAAGCTGAATTATTAGATGCTTTAAAATAACACAAGTTTAACTTGTGTTTTTTTGTATTAAAAAAAGTTGATTGGACATACATTTAATTAGGTGGGAATAATGTTTTTTAAAA
Source organism: uncultured Muribaculaceae bacterium (assembly GCA_964617705.1). Classification (GTDB taxonomy): domain Bacteria; phylum Bacillota_I; class Bacilli_A; order RF39; family UBA660; genus Faecisoma. Next base: position 28,896 of record CAZTXU010000006.1, on the reverse strand, counting down.
AAATACATATTAGATTAAAAATAGTATTAATTATGTTAATTTTTTTCTTTATTTTAATAATTGGAAAAGTTTTTTATATTCAAGTAATTCAATATAAAAAATTAAATACTTATGCTAATAGTTTATGGAGTAGAAACTTACCAATTGAAGCAAACCGTGGTAAAATATATGATACTAATGGAGTAGTTTTAGCTGATAATGTAACAACAACTTCTTTAGTTTTTATACCTAATCAAATTGTTGATAAAGAAAAAACAGCAACTTTAATATCAGAAATTTTAAATGTTAGTTATGATGATATGTATGCACATGTCAGTAAAAAAACTTCAATTGAACGTGTGCATCCTGAAGGTAGAAGATTATCATATGATGTTGCTGATAAAATAGCTGAATTAGAATTACCAGGAGTTTATTTATTAAAAGAATCAAAAAGATACTATCCATATGATACTTATTTAGCTCATACAATTGGTTTTGTTGGAATTGATAATCAAGGTTTAAGCGGATTAGAATTAATGTATGATAAATACTTGACTGGAAGTTATGGAGCAATTAAGTATTTTAGTGATGCAAAAGGTAGTAGGTTAAGTTTATCTGAAATATATGAACAACCACAAGATGGAATGAATATGACTTTAACTATTAATTTTGATATTCAATCAGCTTTAGAAAGAGAATTAGATAATGCAGTGAGTAAATATAGTCCCGATCAAGCCTTAGGTATTGTTATGGATCCTAATAGTGGAGCAATTCTTGCAATCTCTAGTAGACCAAATTTTAGTCCAAGTGCATATGAAAATTATTCTATTGAAACAATCAACAGAAATTTACCAATTTGGGCAACTTACGAACCAGGAAGTACTTTTAAAATAATAACTTTAGCTACAGCTTTAGAAGAAAAAGTAGTTGATTTAAATAATGACCATTTTTATGATAGTGGTTCAGTTAATGTATCAGGAGCAACACTACACTGTTGGAAACACGGTGGGCATGGGGAACAAACATATTTGCAAGTTGTTGAAAACTCTTGTAACCCAGGGTTTGTTAATTTAGGTTTAAAAATAGGAAAAGAAAAGTTATTTGAATATATTAAAAAGTTTGGATTTGGTACTAAAACAAATGTTGATTTAAATGGTGAGGCAAGTGGAATATTATTTGATGTTAATAAAATAGGCGATTTAGAACTTGCTACAACAGCCTTTGGTCAAGGAGTATCAGTCACTCCTATACACCTTGTGGTCTTTTAAATGATATCCTTATTATTACTAGAGTATAAAATAGTAAATATACTAAAAAATATGATGTTGAGTTTAGTTATAATTTATTCATGAAATTTTAACATTTTTATTGTAATTACTTGGTAAATAATGGAAAATATGATATATTTTAATTTTTATTGGATGGGTAAAGTGTATATTTTATCTTAAAAATAACGATATAAGGAGGTGATGCACCATAAAAACAATGTTAAAAGGTGCTTTACCTTCAGATGAAATTATGGAGATGGTATATTGTTGAGTATTAAGCTCATTTTGCCACTGAAAAATTGTGCAAGTAGCAAATAATGAGTGTGAGCATATCAAAGCTTACAAAGGTGTAAACATTTATTTATAAATTATGCATGATTTATGAGTAGATGCATATTTGCCAAAAGAGTCAGCGATGATAAGTTGACTTTTTTGTTTATAACGTTACTTTCAAAATTAAAATATTTAAAAAATAATTAAAAAAGTAACAAAATTATTTTCTTTTAATTAATAATATAGTATAATTATCATAAGAGAGGTGTTACATATGAGTGATTTAGAAAAAATCTTACAATTAGTTCAAAAAAATGATGGTTATATTACTACAAAAGAAGTGGTAGAAAATGATTTAAATAAAATGGCATTAAAGAGATTATGTGATGGTGGTGTGTTGGAAAGAGTATCAACTGGTTATTATACATTACCTAATATGATTAATGATGATTATTATAAAATAATATCAAAAAGTAAGAATGCTATATTTTCATATACTACAGCATTATTTTTACATGATTTGTCAGATAGAACACCACTATATTTTGATATTACAGTACCTCGTGGTTATGGTGGACAATTACAAAAAATTAAGACAGTATCACTTCATTATGTAGATAACAATATTTTAAATCTAGGAATGGAAATAATTAAATCACCATTTGGCATGGATATTAAATGTTATGATGTTGAAAGAACTATTTGTGATATTATTAAAGATAAAAAAAATATGGATAAAGAAATTTATTCTAAAGCATTAAAATGGTATGCTGAAAGAAAAGATAAAGATTTATTAAAGTTAGTTAAGTATTCAAAAAAATTAAATATTGAAAAAGAAGTAGTAGAAATTATGCAGGTGATTTTATGATGAATAGTGATAAAATTAATGCTATTATAAAGAAACGTGCTAATGGGAGTAATGATGTATCTCTTCATCTTCATCAAATGTTCTTCTTTGAACATGTACTAATGAGATTAGAAAAAAGTAAGTATAAGGACAATATTATTTTAAAAGGAGGAGTCTTACTATCTTCAATTATTGGCAGTGATATGAGAACTACAAAAGATATAGATGCAACATTAAAAAGTATTCCATTAAATAAAGAATCAATTAGAAATATCTTTGAAGAAATTTTATCTATTGATATAGATGATGGCTTTATTTTTAAAATAGAAAATATTAAAGATATTAGATTAGAAAGTGAATATGGTGGTTATAGAATAAATGTATATGGAGAATTTGATAAATTAAAAACACATTTCTTTATTGAAATCACAACAGGTGATATTATTACACCAAGAGAAATTAAATATAAGTATAATTCTATATTTGAAGATAAAACTATCAATATTATGGCTTATAATTTAGAAACAATAATTGCTGAAAAATTTGAAAGTATTATTAGTAAAAATATTACTACTACTAGAGCAAAAGATTTTTATGATATATATATAACAACTAATTATATTGATAATATAAATAAAAATACACTAGTTAAAGCGATTGAAAGAACATTTAAACATAGGAATACAAAATTTGATATAGAATATATAAAAGATATTTTTGAAATTATAAAAGATAGTAACATTCTAAAAGAATTATTTAATAATTATAGTAAAAAATTAGATTATGTTAAAAATGTTAAATTTGAGGATACAATTAAAGCATTAAATAATATTGTTGTAATCAGAGAAGAAGAACTAATTACTGTATAAAGTATGGTAAAAATTATGAAAGATGAAGTATATGAATACTTAATAAATTATGGATTTAATAAAGATAATATAAATAAAATAGAAAATGAAGATGTTTATTTTATCACATTGTCTACAAAAATACGTCTAAAAGCTTGGCATAAATCTATAGAGAATTTTTTCTCTTTTTTTTAATGAAAGTATAAATTAAAAAAATAGAAAGTCCATATTAGGTACCAACTAATTACAATAAAAAACTAAATTGTTATTTCAAATGATGATTTAGTTTAATGTATTAAATTAGAACTTTAAGTTCTTTTTTTGTTTTATAAAAATAAACTTAAAAGAAAGGACAAAATATATGGAAGATAAAAATATAGTTTCGTCTAAAATAATTGAACTAGAAACAAGCATTAAATTATTTGAATATTTAAAAAGAAAAAGTGTTATAGATGATGAAATGTATAATTTTTGTATTAATAAATTATTAAGTAAAATAAAATCAGAAAAAAATAGAATTAATGATGATTATATAAATGATATTAATAATTATAAAATATTAACTTAAGGAGGAAATATGGACTTATATACAGTTAGGAATAATATTATGAAAGGCGTTTCATTACAAGAATTAAAGTTAAGAGTATGCTTTTATGCAAGAGTATCAACTGATAAAGATGAACAATTACACTCTTTACAAACACAAATATCTTTCTTTAATGATTATATTAGTAAAGTTCCTAATTGGATATTTATAGGTTCATATATTGATGAAGGAATAAGTGGTACATCTGTTAATAAAAGAGAAGAATTTTTAAAAATGATGAATGACGCTAAAAGTCATAAGTTTGATTTAATATTAACTAAAGAAATATCAAGATTTTCAAGAAATACTCTAGATAGTATTAAATATACCCAAGAATTATTAACAAATGGTGTTGGGGTATATTTCTTAAATGATAATATTAATACAATACTTCCTGATTCAGAACTTAGACTAACTTTAATGTCTTCAATTGCTCAAGATGAGGTTAGAAAATTATCAGAAAGAGTAACTTTCGGTATGAAAAGAAGTATTGATAATGGAGTTGTATTAGGGTCATCTAATATTTATGGTTATATTAAAGATAAAGGTAAATTAGTAATTGATGAAAAAGAAGCAGAAATGATTAAAATAATATTTAATAGATACGCCAACACTACCGATGGATTATCTAAAATATCAAAATATTTATATACTTTAGGTTATAAAAATAAAACAGGAAAAAGAATAGATACAACAATTCTTACTAGAATTATAGAAAATCCTAAATATAAAGGATATTATTGTGGTCATAAAACTAAAGTATTAGATTATCGAACTAAACAAAAGAAAAAATTAAATGAATCTGATTGGATTATTTATAAAGATAATATAAATGTTCCACCAATAGTAAATGAAGAATTATGGAATAGAGCTAATAAAAAATTAAAGATGCGACAGGATAGTTTCACTAATCGTGTTATTAATAAAACTATATTTCAAAATAGATATACTTATTCAAGTAAAATATATTGTGGTTGCCATAATTTAACCTATCATAGGGTGGGTACTGGAAAAAGAAAAAATAATCCCGTATGGGAATGTCAAGTATATAGGCGTGATAGTTTAAAAGGATGTTCTAATCCTAGAGTATTTGAATTAGAATTAGATGAAATATTTAAAGATTTATTAAATAAATTATTTAAAAGAAGAAATAATATATTTGACGAAATATTAAATACTTGTAAAAACTATTTAGAAACTAATAATAATGAAATAGAAATAAAGAATTTAGAATCTAAAATAATTATATTAAATAATAAAAAAAATAAATTATTAGAACTAGTTATGGAAGAATATTTATCTAAAATAGATTATAAAAAACAAATAGATTTAATTAATGAAGAAATAAATATTTATCAAAACAAAATTAATGAACTAAAAAACAATAAAAGAGATAAAAACTATATAGAAAATAAAATTAATGAAATAAAAAATGCTTTAGAAAAAGGCTTAGAAGATAATGATTGTTATAGTGATGTATTTAATGAAATAATAGATAGAATTATTGTTCATAAACAAACAGATAAACAAATAAAATTAGATATTTTTATTAAGACAGGAGAAAGTATAAAAACATTCTCTGATAATTTAGGTAAAAAGTTTCATTTAATAGACACTATTACAACAAATAGCAGCTGTAAGCGCAGCAATTAATGGTGGGATATTATATCAACCATATATAGTTAAAAGTTTAAACGAACCAGAAACTAATAGTGTTATAACTTTAAACGAACCTAAAATAGTAAGAAAAGTTATAAGTGAAGAAACTAGTAAACAAGTAAGATATGCTCTTGAAAGTGTTGTAGCAAATGGTACAGGAAGGAACGCTTATATTGGAAATTATCGAGTAGGAGGAAAAACAGGAACAGCCCAAAAAGTTAAAGATGGCAAATATATGGTAGGAAATTATATTTTATCATTTATAGGATTTTTACCTGCTGATAATCCAGAAGTTGTTGTTTATATAGCAATAGATAATCCAAAAGGAGTAACTCAATATGGAGGTACTGTATCAGCTCCAATTGCTAGAAGTATATTATTATCAAGTATTGATGCACTTAATATCGAACCAAGAAATGATGGAATGGAAAAAGAATATTTGTATGGAAATAAAAAATATGTAACCGTTAACAATGTCATCGGATTAACCGCAAATGATGCCATTAAACAACTAAAAGAATTTAAAGTAGAATTTAGTGGTAGTGGCAATATAGTATCTTATCAATCACCAAAAGCCGGAAGTATGATTTATGAAGGCGAAACAATTAAATTATTATTGAAGGAGGAATAAAATGATAATACTTACAAAATCAATGATGGCAGTTATGATAGGCTTTATATTATCATTAATTACAGCATTTATTTTAATTCCTATATTAAAAAAATTAAAAGTAAACCAAAGCTTAAGTGTTTATTTAAGAAGTAGTCATATAAAAAAACAAGGAACTCCTACTATGGGAGGATTAATATTTATAATTCCTACATTATTGACAATAATTTTATTATTAATTTTTAAAAAAATAACTATTAATTATAGTTTGTTAATTGTTCTATTTTCATTTTTAGGTTATTCTCTAATCGGATTTATTGATGATTATTTAATAGTTATAAAACATAATAATAAAGGACTAAGTGAAAAAAGTAAATTTTTAATGCAAGTAATAATTGCAATAGTATTTTTTTACTTATTTATGTTAGGAAAAAATGAACCATTATTGTGGATTCATGCTTTAAATTTAAAACTTGATATTGGTTGGTTTTATGGATTATTTATTTTATTTGTCTTAGTAGCTAGCAGTAATGCTGTTAATTTAACCGATGGATTAGATGGTCTAGCTGGTGGATTATCATTGATATCTTTTACAACATTTGGAATCATAACTTGGAATACAGGTTGGTTAGAAGGTTATGAAAGTGTAGCTTTATTTTGTTTTGTATTAGTTGGTGGGATTTTAGGATTTTTAGTTTTTAATGTTAATCCCGCTAAAGTATTTATGGGTGATACTGGATCTCTTGCTTTAGGGGCGACATTAGCAAGCATCGCTATTATTACAAGACATGAATTATTATTAGTTTTAATAGGAATAGTATTTGTTATTGAAACATTAAGTTGTATAATTCAAAGAATATATTATAAATTCACAAAAAAAAGAATATTTTTAATGACACCAATTCATCACACCTTTGAAAAAAAAGGTTGGAATGAAAATGATATAGTTAAATTATTTTGGATTTTTGGTTTAATTGCTTCTCTTCTAGCAATTTGTTTTGGAGTTTTATTATGAATAAAAAATTAGAATTAACATTATTAATAAGCGTTATATTGATTAGTTTATTTGGTTTAGTTATGATTTATTCAGCATCATATATATGGGCTGATTATAAATATGGTGATGCGTTAAAATTTGTTAAAAATCAAGGCTTATTTTTAATGATTGGTATTTTTTTAATGATTTTTATAAGTAAAATAGATTACCACATTTTATATAAAAAATCTAATATTATTTTATTGAGTTGTATTATTTTATTGATATTAGTTTTAATACCAGGAATTGGAACAGTTCGAAATGGTAGTAGAAGTTGGTTTGGAATTGGTTCATTTGGAATACAACCTAGTGAATTTGCTAAACTAGGAATAATTATATTTGTATCAAAATATTTAGCAAATAACTATAAAGCAACCACTAATATTGTTAAAGGAATATTACCAGTATTAGGACTTACTTTATTTATATTTGGACTTATTATGTTACAACCAGATTTTGGAACAGGAACTATTTTAGTTTTATCAGTTGTTGGGTTATTATTTGTAGGTGGGGTTTCATTTAATTTCTTTTTAAAAATAGGTTTATTAGGAATGGTTGGAGTAGCAGGTTTAGTTATTATTGCTCCTTATAGATTACAAAGAATTTTATCTTTTTTAAATCCTTGGAGTGATCCTTTAGGTAGTGGATTTCAAATAATTCAATCATTATATGCAATCGGACCAGGTGGTTTATTAGGATTTGGATTAGGTAATTCAAGACAAAAACACTTTTATTTACCAGAACCACAAACAGATTTTATCTTTTCTATTATAAGTGAAGAATTAGGATTTTTAGGAGTTTTAATAGTAGTAGGATTACTTGCAACTATCTTAATAAGTGGATTTAAAATAGCTTATAAATGTGAAGATTTATTTGGTAAATATTTATCTTTTGGAATAATATTTCAAATTGCTTTTCAAGCATGTCTTAATTTAATGGTTGTTATTGGATTAATACCAGTTACAGGGTAAACACTTTTTTGTAACTGATAACAGCAAATAAACTTTTCTTATATTTTAAAGGATTTTAGTAAAATTAAAATTTAAAATAATTGATAAAAAAATGATAAAAATAAGATGTAACCTTTCCATTACTTAAAAATATATAAATTTTTATTAAATTTAAAACAACATTATTATGTAATTGTATTGTAAAACATTGTGTTGACGAAAACAATAATTTATTATATAATCAATTTAGAAATGAGGGATATTATGGAAACTTTGAATTTAAATGTTCGGGTTGACGCTAATGATAAAAAAAGTTTTGAACAATTTTGTACTAGCGTTGGAATGAACGTATCAACAGCAATTAATATGTTTATAAAAGCAGTATTAAGAGAACAAAAATTACCTTTTGAAGTTAAAACAAACAATTTAGATGAAAAAATTTATGAAAAATTAAAAGAAGCTGAATTAGAAATGATTAATACTTCTAAAAGATATTCTAAAGAAGAAATATTAGATAGTATTAATAACATTATAGGATAATTTATGTATAAAATAGAAGTTTTACCTATTGCTAAAAAAGATATTGATGAAACAATTTATTATATTTCTCATAATTTAAAAAATGTTTCTGCAGCAAAGAAATTAAGAGATTTATTTATAAGTAGTTTTGATAATATAATAGAATTTCCTTATATAGGAACTATTTATCAATCAATTAATACTTTAAAATATAAATATAGAAGTTATAAAATAAAAAATTTTATTATGTTTTATATAGTAGATGAAAAACAAAAATTAATTACTATTGTTAGAGTTTTATATCAAAAAATGGATATTAATAATATATTAGAATAGTGTTAGAGTATATTTTCTAACACTTATTATTTTTTTAATGTCATTATTTTTCTTGTTTTAGAATAGTTTTAATAAAGAGGTGAAACAATGAATAGAATAGGCAAAGATGGTAAAAAAGTTAAATTAAATATTGAGTTTATACATAAAAATGATGGAACAAAATTAAAAGAAATACTAAAAGAAGGTTATTTATATAATTTAAAAACAAAATAATTTTCTTTTTAAATTATGAAGTATTGAATTTTAAGATTGGAGGATAAAATTTAATGCAATATCTTTGTGGTGGGTATGATAGACTATCAGATGCTGATAATAAAAATGATGAAAGTTCTTCTATCCAAAGCCAAAAAATGATAATTGATTCTTTTGCAAAATTTAATAATTTAAAAATAGTTAAACATTATGTAGATGATGGATATTCTGGAGGTAATTTTGATAGACCTGGATTTATGAATATGATTGAAGATATAGAAAAAGGGAAAATAAATTGTGTAATTACAAAAGACTTGTCAAGACTTGGTCGTGAAATGTATAAAACTGGTAAATATATTGAAGAATACTTTTTAGAACACGGCGTAAGGTATATTGCAATTAATGATTCCTATGATTCTAATATTGGAGATTCAATGCTAGGTATAAGATTAAGTGTAAATGATTTATATTTAAGAGATGTATCAAAAAAAGTTAAAACTTCACTTCGAGCAAAACAAAACCGTGGCGATTATATCGGTTCATTTCCTTTATATGGATATAAAAAAGATCCTACTGATAGACATAAGTTAATTGTTGATGAAGAAGTAAAAGATATTATTCTTTTAATATATGATTTAGCTTTAAAACGAACTAGTTTAGGTAAAATAGCTGAAACATTAACACTTAAAAAAATTCCAATTCCTATAATATATAAAAATGATCCTAGAGCAAAAAATATATGTGAAAATGATGGCTATGGTATATGGAGAAGGCAAACAATACATTCTATATTAACAAATCAAATGTATATAGGTAATATGGTACAAAATACTCATAATAAAATTAGTTATAATTCTAAAAAATTAAGAAAAACTGATGCAAGTGAACACATTGTTGTACCTAATACTCATGAAGCAATTATTGATAAAATAACTTTTAAAAAAGTACAAGATATTTTAAATGACAGAACTATGATGCGAAAAACTGATGAACAATTAGAATATTTACTAGGTGGACTTCTTTATTGCAAAGATTGTGGTAGAAGTATACGTATAAGTAAAGATATTTTAAAAAATGGAATACGCCATTACACACAATGTAATTTATATACTAGAAAAGGAAAATTTGGTGTATGTTCATCTCATAGAATTAATTATGATTGGTTAGAAGAAGATGTAATTCTTTATTTACAAAATATTTGTAAAACTTTTTGTAAACATTATGATTTTAATGAAATAGAAGATAATTCAAAATCTATTATTATTAAAAATATAAAAGAAACAAACAAAAAAATTGAAAAAACAGAAAATACCTTAAATAGTCATAAAAAAACAATAGATAATCTTTATATGGACAAAGTACATGGATTAGTTGATGAAGATATGTATAAAAGAATTTATAACAAAGAAAAACAAGAAATTAAAAAGTTAGAAGATAAATTATCTGATTTAATGAAAATTAAAGAAACAAACAAAAAACAAGATTCTAATAATACATTTAATAAATATAAAAAGTTTTTGTTAGATTATATGTCTTTAAAAAATCCTACTAAAGAACAAATAATAAGATTAGTTGAAAAAATAGAAATAGATGCAAATAAAAAAGTATATGTATATTTAAAGTTTCCTAAATTACTTTTTTAAATAATAAAATTTCAGTTATTAGGTAAGTGTAACCTATATAAAATAAGTAATATAAACAATGTTTAGGGAGTTACTTTACCATTCTTATCTTATGGTGGCTCTAGTTTACTTATAACCTTATGTAGTATAGGTGTAGTATTAAATATAAGTAGATTTAATAAATAAAATTATTATATTTAAATTATATAAATTAAAAATTATTTCTATTTTAATATAGTTTAGAACTAAAAAACTAGTAAACTAAATAGGAATAATCTTTTTTTTTAATAAATTTTATAGTATAATTAAAAAGGTGATGATATGTTTGAAAGTTTAGGAGATAGATTAACTAATGTAGTTAATAAAATAAAAGGTTATGGAAAGATAACAGAAGATAATATAAGTGATATTACAAGAGAATTAAGACTTGCCTTATTAGAAGCTGATGTTAATTATCAAGTTGTAAAAACTTTTATTAATAATGTTAAAGAAAAAGCTTTAGGAGAAGAAGTTTCAAAATCTTTAAAACCAAGTGAATTATTTATCAAAATTGTTAAAGATGAATTAGTTGCATTATTAGGTGGTAATAAAGAAGATTTAGTTACTAATCAAAATCCAACTATTTTAATGTTAGTTGGATTACAAGGAAGTGGTAAAACAACAACAATTGGAAAATTATCTCTTTTATTACGTAAGAAATACCACAAAAACCCTTTATTAGTTGCTTGTGATGTTTATAGACCCGCTGCAATTGAACAATTAAAACAAATTGGAAAAGAATTAAATATTGAAGTTTACGAAGAAGGAAAAAAAGACCCTAGAGAAATTGTTTTAAATGCTATATCTTATGCTAAAGAAAACAAATATGATTATATTTTAATCGATACTGCTGGTAGATTACATATAGATTCTAATTTAATGCAAGAATTAAATGATATTAAAAATTTAATCAATCCTCATGAAATACTATTAGTTGTTGATTCAATGATTGGTCAAGATGCAATTAATGTAATTGAAGGATTTAATAATAATTTAAATTTAACTGGTGCGATATTAACCAAATTAGATGGAGATACTAAAGGTGGTGTGGCTTTATCAGTTAGACAATTAACTAACGTTCCAATTAAATTTGTTGGTGTTTCAGAAAAGATGGATGGATTAGAAGAATTTTATCCAGAACGTATGGCAAGTAGAATACTAGACATGGGAGATTTACTTGGTATGATTGAAAAAGCTGAAGATGTTATTGATGATGATATGCTTAAGGCAGCTAAAAAAATGCAATCAGGTAAATTTGATTTAGAAGATTTTTTACAACAATTAAATCAAATAAAAAAATTAGGACCACTTGAAAATATTATTAAAATGTTACCAAATGCTAAAAAAATGGGATTAAATAATGTAACAATTAACCCAAAAGATATGGCTCATATTGAAGCAATTATATTGTCAATGACACCTTATGAACGCAAACACCCTGAAATATTAAAAGCATCAAGAAAAATTAGAATTGCTAAAGGTAGTGGCAGAAGTGTTGAAGAAGTTAATAGATTATTAAAACAATTTGAACAAATGAAAGTATTGATGAAACAATTTAAAAATGGCAAATTACCATTTTAGACAGTTTATTTAAATTGTCTTTTTTGTTTTATTCGTGATAAACAACTTATACATACTAAATATATTTTCATATGATAATATAGATAAGGAGGATAAAAATGTTATTCAATAATCGATTTGGAATGAGAAATTGTGGATGTAATCCTTGTAATCGTCAACAACCAATTGTAGAACCAGTTGTAACTAATTGTGTTGAAAAGGAATTTTATCATGAAGTACCACAAGAGTGATAATTTATGATAGACTAAATAAAAGTGTTGATTTAACTAAATTAATGATATAATACTATAAGGGTGTTAAGTATGATTGAAAAAATATATAATGAAATTTTAAATGATGACTCAATAAAATCACTATACAATGAAATAGAAATAATCGAAGATAAAGAAAAAGGATGGGCATATCACAATTATGACCATGTTTTGAATGTAACAAAAATTGTTGAAAAAACTTTATCATCTATAGGAAGCAATCAAGAGTTTATATTAAAAGCAAAAATAGCTTGTTTATTACATGATGTTGGCGCACTACAAGGTAAAGATAATCATTCATATAGAAGTTATGAATTTGCTAAGAATTATTTTAAAAATAATAATATTGTATTTGATGGTATAGAAGATGTTTTAGAAGCAATTAAAATTCATAGTGATGGATTTGATACTAATAATTTAATAGCTTTATCTCTTGTTTTTGCTGATAAATTAGATATAAAAAAAACTAGAATAACAGAAGAAGGTAAAAAAATAATAGGAAATAGACAATATGCTCATATTGAAGATATAATTATTAACATTAATAATAATTGTTTAATTGTAAATTTTATAACCGATGGTAATATTAACATAAAGGAATTAAATGAATATTATTTTACGAAAAAAGTATTTAATGCAATTAAAAGTTTTTCAAATAAAGTAGGATTAACTTGGAAGATATTATTAGATAATAATGTTTGGAATATTGATTAGTCTTTCAAATATTATAATTGCATTTATTATAAATTATAAAAATATAGTAATTTCAAACAAAATTATATAAAATCACTAAAAAATATTGATTTATTTTAAAAAAATAGTATTATATAACTTAATTTCAAAAAAGTTTTAGAAGGTGTTATAATGAATTTTAAACAAGCTTTTAATAATGGTCAAACATGTTGGAGAAATCAAGATTATATTAATGCAAGATATTGGTATGAAATAGCTATGCAACAAGAAGAATATAGAGAAAAATCAATTTTAAAATTAATTCAAGTAGAAATAAAAGAAGGAAAATATGCTAAAGCACGACAAATGTTAAATGATAATAAAGATTTAAATAGTGTAGCTTTAAAACAAGTATATGGATTATTAGAAAATATAGAAAATAACTTTAAAGCAAGCCGAAGATATTATAGTGAATGTATGATAGATTCAAGTATGCAATATAAATCTTTATTAGCACTTGCAAAATTACATATTCAAACTGGAGATAATCAAATTGCTAGAAAAATGTTTGAAACATTACAATTAAACATTAATTTTAATATTCTATCAACACTTGGACTTATATGCTTAGAAATATTTGAAGAAAATTATGATGATGCTTATAGATTATTACAAACATTAAACCCTAATTCCCTAACACCAAAGATATGTCAACATTATAGAATAATTGATTCATTTTTAAAATCTAAATTAGGAATATTAAGAAAATTTGAATCATCAATAGATCCAAATAAAAATTATATGTTGTATAGATTATATGATAATAGTGACAAAGTTCTTTTAAGTCATGTAGGGCGACACTTAAATCAAGATATTAGACAATCATATGGATGCTTTTTTAAATATATTGATTTAAAAAAATTATTAATAGATGTAAGAGATAAAATTTTTGATATGAATGCAAATCATTTTGAAATATCCGATATGTATCGATTCAAATTAGATACACCAATTGGATTTAAAGGTGATGATATAACAAGTGATATTTGTGTAGTAACAATGATAGGTACAAAAGATATTATAACAATCTACCCCATAAAACTATCTGAACAATTTGATATAGAAGGAATGTCAACAAGTAAAGAATTAGCGTTAAAAAGAAAACAAGGAGGAATAAAAATTGATAAATAACGAAACATTAAATAACTTATATGATGGAATAATAAATGGTAATGAATTAACTACAAAAGAATTAAATAGTTATGGTTTTACTTCAAAAGATTTATCAGATTTAATTGAACAAAAAACTTTAAAAAGAATAAAAAAAGGTTATTATTCCTTTTTAAAAATTGATGATTTATTTTATTATGGAAAAAAATTAATTTCTAAAAAAGAATACGAAAAAGCTACAAAATGTTTTGAAAAATGTTATGAATTAGATCAAACTCATCCTGGAACTTGTTTTCAATTATTTTTAAGAAGTATTAATAAAAAAGATTATAAAACCGCACTTAAATATTTTGATGTTTTATTAAATACCGATAATCCATATTATAGGGCGGATAGTAATTTCTATTTATATTTATTAAGTATTATAACTAATATTTCAGAAAAACATAAAGATTATGCTCGATATTTAAAATTAGAAGATATTAGAGTTGATTTTCAAGATAAAAGATATGAAAATATACCAATGCAAAATAAAATAAGAATAGCTGTATTACAAAGAAAGTTTTCATACGCTTTAAAACAATTAAATAATTTAATTTCAGAACAAAAAAACTTAACAGTTCAAGATATTATTACTAGAACATTATTATATCAAGCAATTGAAGTAGAAAAATTAAGTAGAAATACTTTACTAGAATTAACTAAAACTAAACAATATGACAAAATAATTTCATATTTAGAAGATAAACAACAAAGACATAATTTAAGTTTAATTGATAGTTATATATTAAAATTGGCAAAAGATTTATTAAATATTCAAAATAGTCATATAATACCAAAAACAATAATTTTCCAAATTGAAAATATATTTGAAGCAATTGATGGATGTAATTATAAATTAGCGTTACATTTGAATAATAGTTATAATCAAAAAAACAATATAAATTGTTCTGAAAATACAATTAATTTACTACTATCTGATATAATTGAACTAATAAACCAATTAGAAAATCCAATACAACAAAATATATCAGAAGAAATTACTAAAGAAACAATTGTTTCTCAACCAATTAAAGATTCAAATGCTACTTTTTCAGATGTAATAGGTTATTTAATAAAAAATGATTTAGAAAATGCTTTTAGAATTTTAAAAGATTATATGGTATCAATTAATAAAAGTGAGTACGAATTTTTAATTATAGATTTAATAAAATTAAGTTTAATTGAAAAAGATATTGCTTTTATAAAACCAATGACTACATTAACTTATTTAAGTAGAGAAAACTTTAATTTTGATATATCAAGTTACATTCAAGATTTTTATATCACACTATCACAAAATAGATTTGATGAAGCAAGAATTTATTTAGATATAATTTCTAAAGCAAATAAAATAGGACAAGATTGTATTTTAACAGAAATACTAACACAAGTATTAAATAATACTGAACAAATGCTTCAATATAAACGTAATAATTTAACATTAGATGAAGTAAATCAAGTATTAGAAGAAATTGAAAAAGAAAAATTAAATTCAATAAATAATATTCCTATAATTCCAAGTATTTCAACAGAAAATGAAGAAAATATTACAAAACCCCCTAGTTTATTAAAAATAGATAGTGAAAGAGAATTTATAGAAAGTAAACATAATTTATTATTAAATGGTGAAGGAATTATATTATTAAGACCAATGAAAAATGAAAGAATAAAAAAAATTAATGAAATAGTTAAAGAATATCCAGATATGGTTTCATTTACTATTGGTGAAGGAGAAAATAAACAAATTGTATTAAGATATAAACCATTTAGAAAATATATAGATATTAAAAAAATGATGAAACATGGTACTCAAGCATATAAAGAAGGAAACTATGATGAATGTATTGAAGATTATTTACAAATTTTACAAATAGGAAAACCAAAAGCATTTGTATATGCAAATTTAGGACTATCATATATGAAAAAAGGAAATAAAAAACTAGCAATTGATTATTTAACTATTGCTACCCATGTTAGTAAAGAAGAAGAAGAAAAATTTGATTTTACTGAATTAATAGCAGAACTAAACGGATTAATAACCAAAAAAGATAAAAAAGTTTATTTTAAAATGAAAATTGAAGAATTTGAAAATGATATTGAAAATTATTATGGAATAGAAAACTTTGAAGAAATAACTACATATATTTCAGAATCAGGTTTAGATGTAGAAAGTGCATTGAAACAATTGGGTATAAATGAAGAACAAATTGATACTATTAAATTAATATATGCAAGAGAATATTATTCGCAAGGTAATTATGAAAAAGGTAATCAATTTTTAAAGTCATTTGAAATGAGTAAAAATAAAACTAAATTTACAACAAAATTGTTTGATGAAATAAGAAAAAATAAAAAATTCTATATTAATCGAGCTAATGATAATTCAAAACTATTATCACTAACATTACAACCTAAAAGATAAATTGAAAAATAACATTTAACTGTTGTTTTTATTGTAACTATATAGAATTGACAAACATATATTACATATTAATTAAAAAACACTTTAAAGATTTTGTGAGGTAAGAAATGAAAAATATTGAATTAATAGAACCAAAATTAGAAGATTATTATTATGAACAAAAATTAGAAAATGATAAAAATACAATGAGTTATAACGCTGGATATAATGTAAATTATGAAGGCTATCACTATGATACAGGCTGTATTGATTTTAAAAAAGATAAATGGCAAGAAGTTTATAATAAAAGAAAAAACGAAAATAGATATTTTGCCTATATAAAAGATTGTGATATTAATGAATATGTTGGATACGTTAATTATCAGTATAACAAAGAAGATAATATTTACGAATGTGGTATTTTAATAGAATATAAATATCGTTTAAAAGGCTATTCAAAAGATGCTCTTAAATTATTAATAAAAGTTGCCAATAAAAATGGTATTGATTATTTGTATGACAATTTTGAAAAAGATAGAAAAAACACATTAAAGATATTTTTAGATGTTGGATTTGAAATATATAAAGAAACTACTTGGAAAAAATTTAATAAAAATGTAAATGGAGTTATTGTTAGAATAAAAACTAGTGAAGTAATTCTTAATCATTCTAATATAAAAAACAATTGAAGATGTACTTTTATTTATGAAAAATAATATTTAATATGAAAGATTTTAAAAAAATATAATCAAACATTTTAAAATGTGATATAATATTTATAGAAACTAATTTAGGAGGAATTATTATGAAAAAAGTATTGTTATCTATATTAATGGTAGGAATGACATTTTCAATGTGTGCCTGTGGAAATGATAAACAACCAAATAATGATAGTGATAAAAATGAAGTTAAACTAGAAACTTACAAAAAATTTGATGACTTAACTATGACTAGAATGTTAGGTAGTTTTGATGATGTATGGGTAGATTTTCCAAGTTGGCGAGAAAATGGTAGTGAAACATGTACAGTTGCAGAACATTTGAATTATTATATAATTGGAGTAATAAGTAAAGAAGATTATTCTTTTGATGAATTATTTAATAATGTAGCAAAATCTGATTTAAAACATTTTGTTAATCGAGGAACTTATGAAAATTTTATACCAGAAAAAACGGAAGAAATTACATTTAGTAATGGAATAAAAGCAACTAAATTTGAGGGAACTTTAAGTTTAGAAGATTATGGTGATGTATATAATTATCCTACATATGGTTATTATTTTAAATTTAATAATTATCCAATAATGATTATGTCAGTTGAAACTGATTCAAATGATAATAGTGAAGAAGAAAGATTAATTACTAATAACTACGTTGATAAAATGATTGAAACTATAAGAAAAGCATCCTAAAAGGATGTTTTTAATATATTAATACTAAATTTAATCTTTTACCATAAATTTAAGTGAGGTGTGATTTATGGATAAATACAAAATAAATTTTATTTTTAAAGAAAAAGATATAAATGATAAAAATCATTTATTAGATGGAATTTTATATTGTGGTGATTGTGGACATAGAATATCTGTTGAATCAAGAAGAAAAGATAATAGATGTTATACTACTTGTAATTATTATAGAACTTATATGAAATAAAAAACATTACAAAACCTTATAAATACTGAGTGAAATGATGTTTTTTTACTTTATAAACTGAAAAAGTCGGGTCATGGATAGTTGACAAAACAACGAAATGTGATAAAATATAACTCGATTATTTAATTAATTTGTTGTTAATTCGTTTTGGTGGAGGAGGGTCTTATTTTAAGTCACCTTTTTTCTTTTTTTATAAGATTATTTGACGATTGGTGAGTGATAAATATGAAAAAAAAGAAAGTTTTTAAAAGCAAGGAATATCGTAAAAAGGGAAAGCAAAAATTGGAATAATGATGATTTTGATAATATAAATGATTATTATTATAAAGCATACGAAAAGAGATATCAACAGGTATATAAGTATAATTATCTTTGGTCCTCAAAAGAACCAATACCAGATGTTATTGAGACAATATTAAAAGAAAAAATACTACCAAATGCAAAAATATTAGAACTTGATTGTGGTAATGATAAATTTAAACAATTTGATATTATTAATGATACTTTAAAGGATAAATTTGACTTTATTTTTTATATAGCAGTTGTTCATATGTTTGTTAATAAAGAACATAGAAATAAGCTTTATAAGTTTATATATAATCATTTAAATAAAAAATGCAGTACTTTAATAGTATCAATGCAAGATGGAATAAAAAAATATAAGTCAGATGTAAGCAAATCATTTGATGATGTTGAAAGAGTTGTAGCAAACAATGATGAAAAAATAAATATTGCTATTATATCTTGTAATATTGTTAATTGGAGTACATTTAAACAGGAACTATTAAGTAATGATTTAATTGTAAAAAGAAAATGGATTTCAGAAAGAATACCTAAATTTAATCCAGCTATGTGTGTTATTGTTTGTAGAAAGGAGTAATGATTTTATGGCATCAGTATGGCAAAATAATAGATTATTAAGAAAATGGGAAAGAAAACATTTTAAGGAAAATGCAAATGGAGATTTTAATTACAATTTAGCTTATCCATTAGAAGATCCTTTAGTAAATGCTATTTCAAATTATATAAATGTGAAGAAAGATTATATCTATGTTGGTTCTGGAATAAGTCAATTTATTAATGCTATTGTAGGTTTAAATATGTGGGGGAAAATAATTCTTCCAGAAATAGAATTTGCTTTATATAAAAGAACTGCATTGCTGCATGAAAAAAGAATAATTTTGGTAAAGGGACTTTATTTAGTTGATTTTATAAATAATTTAAAAAAAATCAAGACAACAGCTAAGGATTTATTGTGCATTTCATCTCCAAGATGGTTTGATGGAGAAAAATTTACTAAAAAACAAATAAAAGATATTTTAAGTATTTATAATGGTACTTTAATAATTGATGAGGCATACGTTGATTACTCGGATAACGAAAATGGAATGATAGATTTTTGTTTAAAAAATGATCGAGTTATTATATTTAGATCATTTTCAAAAAAATTTCTTGCTTCTGGCTATAGAACTGGATATATGATAACAAAAAAGCAAATAGATGGTTTGAGAAATACTATTATTCCACCTCATTCAGTAACTTCATATTCAGAGAATTTTTTCGTAACTTTATTAAAAGATGAAAAGATTTTAAATGCTTTTGCTGAAACTAGAAATTACATAAAGCATAATAGAGACTTAATATATGATTCATTATGTAATTATAAAGATATAGAAATTATTAAATCTAATGCTAATTTTATTACATTGATTTTTAAGAATGAAAAAATAATGAATAAAGTATATGAAAATTTGAGTGATTTAGCAGGAATACAAAGATTTAATGATGTCGTCCCATTTATAAAAATATGGGTAAATAATGAATTGTTTTCATATGAAGTTATTAAAAGAGTAAAGGAAACGTTACAATGATATATCTTTATACATTGCCTGGAACTGCATTTAATTGTCCACAAGTTAGCATTCCATTACTTAAGGGATATCTAAAAAATAGTGGTATTAAATCAAAGCAATATGACTTATCGGCTATTTTTTTGAAGAAGTGTTTTAATAAAGAATATATAAAAAAATTAAATTTAAAATATTATAATTCCTTAAATGATAATGAAAAAAAAATTATCGAAAATATAGAAAATGCTATTAACGAACTTAAATGTAAATACATTGATACATCAAAAATAATTTTGGCGAACCATGAAATTATTCAATATTTGAATATACTTGGTAATTTTTATAATATCAAATGGGGAAGAAGGGGAATAGATTTTTCTAAAAAAATATCAACTGTTGATGATGTGATAAAAGTTGCGTTTGATAAAAATAATAGTTTATTCGATCAAGTCTTAGTGAATGAGCAAAAGTTAAAAGATGGTGATATAATATATTTATCTATTCAATACCCTTTTCAACTAAATTATGCTATTCGTTTTTCAAAATATTTAAAAAGTCAAAATAACAAAATAAAAATTATCTTCGGTGGAGACTATGTAACACATATTAATAAAAATTTAGAAGATTTAATGAAAAAATGTAAACTCATAGATGGAATAACATTATTTGGAAATTATGATAATGTAGCAAAATTAATAGAAATGTTTCAGAAAAATAAAAAAGTATCAAATATTAATAACACAATTTACAGATTAGGAAACAAGACTATTTTTAATTATAATATAACAAAAGATGAGTTTTATAAAGAAAGATATATACCTGATTTTACGGATTTAAATTTAAATAATTACTTATCAAATCTCAAATTAGTATCTCTTGTTTTAAATTATGGATGTTATCATTCACAATGTATGTTTTGTTCAAGATATTTTTATTACAATGGTTATCATTGTTATGATATTAACAGAATATTAGAATATATAAAAATTTTATATGAAAATGAACATATTGAGGCAATATATTTTATTGATGAATGTGTTCCCCCAGATATTTTAATAAAACTAGCAAAATATTTGATTGAGAATAATATAAAGATTAAATGGATGGTAGAAACTAGAGTTCATAAGAAATATCTTGATGCTACTATTGCAAATTTATTATATAAAAGTGGATGTCGTGAAATTTCATTTGGTATAGAAACAAATAATAGACGAATTTTAAGAGACATGAAAAAAGACATTAAACTAAATGAGGCAAAAAAAGTAATGAAAAATTTCTTTAATTCTGGTATATCAGTATCTGCTACATTTATGATTGGATACCCAACAGAAAATCTTTTAAATATAATCAAAACATTGAAATTTATTAAAAGATTTAAATATTTAGATACATTTGGATTAAGCATATTTAATTATATGCGAAATTCTAAAATTGTAAATTCAAGTGATTTAGATGAAAGTCAAGATATAAACTTAATTTATAGAACAACATTAGATAATTATGATAAGTGTTTAGATATCATAGAAAGGTTTAATAAAAATAAAAAGGTACATAAATTTATAACTAATAGAGAAAAAATATTGTATCGTTCTGAGTATATGTATCTGGATAGAGAGTTTTATAGCTTAAATTATAAAAGAGGTGAGATAATGAACAAAACAACAATATTTAAAAAAGTCGACAAAAAAGCATTAAAATCAAAAATATATTTAAAAGAATTGAAACCAGAAATGACACAGTGTAGAATTGTTCAAGTTGACAATAAAATTAAGGAAAAATCAAAATGATAAAGTATGAAAGTGTTGGTTATAATCAAAATGTTAGTCTTGATACTTTATGTATGCCATTATATGTGTATTTAGAACTAAATAATAGTTGTAATTTAAGATGTAAATTTTGTTCTGTTTTAAGTAAGAACAATAATTATATAGAACTAGATGTAGCTAAAAAAATTTTAAGAGAATTAAAAAAGAATGGTATATATGATATTTATTATACAGGTGGCGAGCCCCTACTTTATCCAAATTTTGTGGAACTTGTTGAGTACGCATCTGAATTAGGAATGAGACAAACACTTTTGACAAATGGAATATTGTTAAGAAAATACCAAGGTATTCTTGAAAAAATATTATGTGTATGTGTTTCACTTCATGGTAGTAAACAAATTCATAATGAATTAACGAATTCTAAATGTTATGAAGAAGTATTAGTTAATATAGATTTAGCAAAGAAGCTAACTAATGTAAAAATTAATTATACTGTTATTAGTGATAATCAAGATGTTGATGAGATGATATTCGTTTTAGAGTATGGTAAAAAAAATAATATTCCAGTTTCGTTTGCTAAATATAACAATATTGGTGAAGGAAAAAATAATAAGTGCTATATTGATATCGATAAGTTTGTAAAAAATTTAGATTTATTAAAAAAACAAGGATATATTTTTTCTATTAATGATTGTATTGCACCATGTACTGTTGAAGATGAATATTTATATTTAACACATGGATGTGGTGCCGGATATTTGTTTTGTAGTATTGATTATAGTGGAAATGTGAAAATATGTCCTAGTTCTTCAAATTACATTGGTAACATAAAAAAAGATAATTTTAAAAAGATTTGGAATCAAAATTATATGAAAGATTATAGAAAATTTCAATGGATTCCAGAATACTGTAAAGTGTGTAAAAATTTAACAAGGTGTAGATGTGGTTGTAAAATTGAATTGGGTAATAAGTTGGACATACTTAATGATTTCTTGGTTAAAAATGAAATGGAAGAAATTTGGAATAAAATAAAAAATAAACATATGAAAGTAAACATTTCTATATTAAGAAAAGAAGGAAAAGATTTTGTTAGTTTATCAAATCCACCAAGAAAATATAATTCAGAATCAATGAATGTAATAAAAAAAAATAAATGATGGTGTTAAATTAGAAAAATTAGAAAAATATAAAAACTTAATAATTGCTTTATATAGAGATGAAATAATAAAGGAGGATAATTAGATGTTAAAAAGAAAATTAAAAGAACAACAAAATTTAATTCTTTGGAATGGAAAATATTATGTTGTAAATGATCTGACTTTTGAATTACTTGATATGTTTGACAAAAATGTTAAATTAAAAGATATTGAAAAAAGAACGGGTTATAATCAAAAAGAGTTAAAAGTTTTATATTCGGAAATAGAACAAAAATTATTGTCTAAGGATTATTATGAAGATAACTTAAAATTGGATACGCCAATTAAAATTCAATGGAAGATTACTAATAAGTGCAATTTAAAATGTAAACATTGTTATTTGGGAAAATTAGATGGTTTTGAATTGCCTTTCGAAAAGGCAGAAGAAATAGCTGATACAATAATTAATTCAAATGTAATGGAGGTTACAATATCTGGCGGCGAATGTTTAACATACAAAGGAATAGAAAAAATAATCAAAAAGTTTCTTGTTAATGGAATTAAAGTTGATGTATTTACTAATGCCTTATTATTAAAAAATGTATTAGATAAGATTGATTTAGATATTTTAAATAAGAATGCTTTATTATTTTATGTTAGTGTAGATGGCTTGAAAAATAGTCATGAACAAATAAGAGGAAAAAATACATTTGATAAAACTATTGCAAATATTAAATATGCTATTGAAAAAGGTTATCCAGTAGTAACAAATACAGTTATAAATAAAATTAATTATTGTGATATAATGGATATGGTAGTTTTATTGAAACAAATAGGAGTTAAAGATGTACAATTATCAAATCTAATTGTTCAAGGAAATGCTGACAATAGTTTGAAAATTTCACTTTTAGAACAAATGGCATTGAAGGAAAAAATTAATGATTTATATAAAGAACATCCAGAATTTGGTTATATATATTATTCAGAAGTGCCAGATAGTGATGGAGTGAGAAAAGTTTATTCATTAAGCAATGGTAAAAAGAATTTTATAGGGAATGATAATTGGAAATGTACCGCTAGTGTTGCTAGGGTAACTATAGATTCAAATGGAAAAGTTTATTGCTGTCCATTTATTAAAGATAGTTATCTTGGTGATTTAAATAAAGAAAATTTATCTGAGGTATGGGATAATGTTAATAGATTTAAATTCTTAAAAAGATTATCAGAAGAAAATACTGATAGAGTTTGTTTAGCAATAAAACAAGGAAAGAAAGGCGAAAAGGAATGATAAGCTTAGAGGAATTTAAGGATTATAAAGAAATTTTGGAGGCTACTATAACAAATAAAGCATTCAGAAGTCGCATGATGTTTGAAGGAATAGAAGATAGGAATTTTGCTAGAAAAATATTAAAGTATATTAGTGCATTAAAAGAACAAATAAGCTCTGATGAATTAGATAATATTTTTAGAAGTATTAGAAAAGACACAGTGGAATATTATGAAAAGTCTCAAAAAGAAGAAGATTTTAATAAAAAAGTGTCTTATGCTTTGAAATCTCTTGCATATTTTTATTTTTTAGAAAGTATGGATGAACATTCAACACTAAGTGATAGTATTATTGATGAAATTCAAAAAAAATATCCTAATGATTACTTAAATATAATATCTCAGATTGATAAAGCTTATTTATCTATTGATACAAAAGAAATAGCTAAATTATCTGGTAACAATTTAGTGGTATCAGATAACTTGTTAAAAAAATATATTATTTTAAAACAATGGCAAGATAAGCAACACCACTTTTTTGATGAAAATTATGGAAAGTATTTAGAAAAGTTACAACAAGTATATTGTAAAGACAATTCTATGGATTCATTTTCATTAGAACAATTTACGCTTAGAAAAAGATTGTTTGATTCACTTGCAGAAAAAAAGATTTTGGATTTAGATACGTGTAGTATTTTAAGTGAATTATATATAAAAAAATTTGTTGTAAAATTTATAGGTGGAAAAATGTATGGCTTATCTGTTCTAAATAGTAAAGGAATAAAAGTACCATTTAGTATGGTTGTTCCAATTGGCGTTGATGTAACTACTGAAGATTTGAGATTTTTAGAAGAAAAGTATGAACATTATTCAGTAAGAAGTTCAGCAGATATAGAAGATGGAGAGAAAAATTCTTTTGCTGGTATGTTTGATTCATATTTAAATATTTCTCCTAAAGATGTATTAGAGAATATTGTTAAAGTAAAAAAATCAATAAACAATGATCGTTTAAAAGAATATATTCAAGTTAATGGTCTTAATCAGCCACATATGGCTGTTATTATACAAGCATTTAAAGAACCAACTTACGCTGGAGTTTGGATAGGTAATTCTGACAATTCTGGTGTTCTTGAATGGGTTGAAGGCAACGGTGAGAAATTAGTGTCTGGCTTAAGTACGCCTCATTCTGAAATATGGAATGATGGTAGATATGATAATTCGTTAAAATTGAATAATCAAGCAATTGGAAGTAAAATGTTAGAATATCAACAAAAAGTTGGTAGTAATGCAGATTTCGAATGGATGATTTTGGATGGAGAATTAGTTATGTTACAATTTAGACCAGTTACAAAAAAGGTAATTGTTAGTAATGAATATGGAACTTCAAAAGAAGATGGATTATTTGGAATCCCTGCTGCACCTGGCATTGTATCTGGAGAGGGAAGATATTTAGATTCACCAAGTGATGAAATAGTTGCAAACAAAATATTATTAGCAATGATGACTGATCCAGATTGGTTACCACATTTGATGAATTCCAAAGGAGCAGTTACTGCATATGGAGGTTTTCTTTGCCATACTGCTATTGTGTGTAGAGAATTGGGAATTCCATGTGTAACTGGAATAGGTGAAGAAGCTCTTGAAGAATTGTGTAATCAACATAACACGATTGAAGTTAATGGAACTAATGGTAATGTTAGGGTTATTGAAAAAAATAAGAAAGATTTAGCACAAAATTATTAAAGTGAAAGGTGGTGAAATAATGATAAATTTCATAAAGAAGTTATTTAAAAGAAATAGTAATCTTTTAATTAACTTAAATAATGTAAATAAAACATTATCTATGTCTATGGCTGGAAATGGTAATTGTTCTGACGCTTGTTAATAAAACCAACATAAAAAAAGCTACTAGGCTTTTTTATTATGTATTAATGAATCATTGTTAACAAATTTAGGATTTAGACTTAATAAATATTGTTTTGGATTGTTAATGATATATTGAATATATTTTGTAATATTATCATCCTTAACATTATAGTATTCATTTTTTACAATACAATTAATTATTATTTTATAGGTTAGTATTTTTTTTGGATTTAATTTAAATTTTTCTATTTTATATTGTAATAATTTCTGAAGTTCTTTGGTTTTAGAACATAAAAAGCATAAAACTATTAATAAACTAGTAAAGTCTAATTTATAATAATCACTTATTTCATTTGTATGAAATAAGTCAGATGGTTTAATCATTTCATCATATTTTAATAATCTATTATTTTTTAGAAATATATTGATGAAATAAAGTATTTCTTTTTTTGAAACTTCTAATATATGTGTGTATGTATGTTTAAGTTTATCATAATTTTGATTAACAATTAAATCTTCAATATCATAACAATCAACAGTTGTCATATATGGAATATAAACTCTATAAGTATCAAATCCTAAAGTATTGTAATCAATTACATATATTTTTTCTTTAATTAATATTTTTAAATAATTTAGCACTTCTTTGTTTGAAGTTAGATAATCTTTGAAATATAATTCTGATATATTAACATAACTACTATTAAAAAAATTTTGGGTTAAATAACCATTATTGTTATTAAAACATCTTAACCAATTATATGATTTGAATGATCTGCCATATTTCTGTATTAAATCTTCTACGTCTAAATTAGAGACCATTTTTTGTTTTAATTCTTTGAAATTTACTCCCTGCATCATTTCTGTTATACATCGTGATAATGCAATGTTAAATGATGTGTCTGAACCTATTGTAAATGTATATTTATTGTGTTTTTTGTCAAGTAATAAAAAACCTATTACAGGATATTTTCCTAAAGAACAGTCTTTTATATAATACTTAAAACCCATTTTTTTAAAAAAAGATAACATTTTTTTATTTTTCTCTGTAAGTGGATATGATGATATATCTATATTTCTTATCAAAATATTTTCATCCAAACATTTTTTATAGCAATAACGTTCAAATATTTCAAAAATTGCTTGACTAATTGCTTCTTCAGAAGTGTTACCAGCTGCTAATCCATTAGTATGGCAAAATGAACAAATTGCATTAAGAGGTATTAATTCTTTCTTATTAGTTTTAATATTGGTTGCTTCTGATAGATTGAAATATATTTCGTTTAAATTAAAGAAATTTTTTTTATATTCATCGGATGCTGTATTAAGTAAAATTTCATATATTTCGTGTTTTTTATCAATAATATTAGTTGTGTTTCTTTTTTTATTTAACATATTGCTTTGTAATCTTTCAATTAATTCGGCATACGCTGAAGCTTTTGCTAGTTCTAATGTTGTTCCTTTACCATTAGCACCTTTACCATTATTTAATTCTAATCTTATAGAATAGGAGCCACGTAGGTTTCTTTTTAATCCCTTTTCAGAAATTTGATAGTTATTTGTTTTTAAAATATCTTTTATTATTTTAACTGTTTCTGATGGATTTCTATCCTTTCTTGAATTTGCACAGTTTTCATACGAAATTGTATTACAATTTTTAATTGAATAGTAATATGTTATAATTTTCAAACTGTCAGAATTAGCATTAATTTTGGATTCTTTTTGTATTATATTTATGTTTTTATAATCATCCTTTTTAATTACTTTTTCTATTTTATTATCTATCAAAATTTTTTCACAATTATTAAGAATTAAATAATTTATAATGTTGGATATATTATTGGAAGTTAATTTTCTTTTTTTAATATAAAAAATCAAGTATGTATTATTTGGTAGATTTAAATAATTTATTTTTTTTGAAGTAGTAATAATACCAATATTCATTATATATCACTTCCTTTAAGTAAAAATGATTGTTTATATTATATAATAAAATTGTTTAATTTACAATTTGTTAGGTTAAATTTGTTTGTAATAGTTTAACTCTTTTTAAAAAAGAAAATTTTGTAAGCTAGAAAAGGATTTACTGCAAACAGCATTTGATAAAGTAATAGATTTACTTATCTATTGGAATTGCTTAGATATGACAGTTGTCTATATATCTATACTAACGCCAGAAAATATATAAGCAGAACCCCAACATATAGAAAGAGTCTTTGCAGATGGAAAAACAAAGTATGGATTAAGAAATACATACTTTAGAACAAAAGAAAGAGTCCACCGTGAGTTGACTCTCCTTTATGCGTGTATGAATTAAAAAAACATTACATCATTATGTCTAACATAGAAATATATTAGGTTTCTTATAAATCAATTAAAAAGACAAATAAGTAAAAATTATACCTATTTGTCAATTGTCTGAAGCATCCTAAAAGGATGTTTTTAATATATTAATACTAAATTTAATCTTTTACCA
>CAZTXU010000005.1:0-30509 GCA_964617705.1 uncultured Muribaculaceae bacterium | reverse complement strand
CAATTAAAAGATATCAAGATAGTGTTATATCAAAAAAGTATCAACTAGTGTTGATACTATTTAATATAGTTTTCATCTACTTTGTCGATTTCTTCTAAAGTTTTAGAATCAATATCATCTAATATTTCTTCCCATGGTTCCTCATCTGCTTCAATAGCTATTTTTACTTTTGTTTCTCCAACTATTTCTACACCTAATTCTTTATCAATATCAAATGAAATATGATTATCATCTACTATATTTACTTTAGAACAATTTGGTTGAGTTAAACTTCTAACTACAATATCAGTATCGCCTGATAAATCAGCATTGTCTTTTATTTTTACATTAAATAGGTCATTATAATCAATTTTTTGATTTACAACTGCTGTTTTTGAATCATTATCATATGAATACCAAATATTGATATCAAATGAACCATCAACACCTATTTTATCCCCTGATTTATAACCTTTAAATTTATGATTTATAACCCAACACCCTAATACAGTTGTTGGTTTATTATCAGTCTTGATGGTATAACTATTTTTAAATGCTTTTTTACCTTTACCAATAACTGCTTTTGTTACAATTTCTTTAAATAGTGCCACTATATCACCCCTCACTTTAATGTATGCATTAACCTAAAATTTGTACACAAAAAAAGAAAACAATTAATGTTTTCTTATAATTCATAATCTAAATCATAATCTAAATCATAATCATCTTCAATATCTTCTAAAGATTTGGCATTATTAATAATTTCTTCTGGGATTTCAACTTTTACGTTGTTGTGATTTGAAAATTCAATCATAAAATTCAATGATTTAAACATACTAGGATCAAAACTATCTGTATCTATTTCATCACCAGCAAGTTCAAGAACTTTACTTAAAACATCAATTAAATCAACTTTAATTTTAGCAAGTTCATTATCTTTATTAAGATAAATATCAACTTTTAATTCAATTCCTGTTGTTTCAAATTCTTCTTCTAATTCTTCAGCTATTTCTTTTAGTAAACTATCATTGATAACAAACTGATAATGTTTTAAATTGTCTTCTTCACCTACGTAAACTACTCTATCTTCGGTAAAATATTTATCAATGTATTTTTTAGATTCTTCTTCATATTTTGTTAAATCGACATTTTTTAATGCTTCCTCTAAATTTTGTTCCATTTTAACCCAAGTTTTTTCATCGTTATCTAAGTATGAATAATATATATTAACAATTTTATTTGTTAAATTCATATACATTTCCATTTCTTCTTCGATTAAAGTACTTTTTTCTAATTTAATATACATTTTACTATTATCGTTTGTTGTTTCCATTTTAAGTATTACTGGAACATTAACATCAATTGAAAGTCCTTCACTTTCAACACTAGCATTAGCTGAAATTTTTGCTTCAAATGAATCATAATTTTTTGATAATGCTGTTTTGAAATCTTCATAATGATTTGTTTTTCCACATCCAGTAATTCCTAATCCCAAAAATAGGCATGCCATTAATAATAATTTCTTTTTCAAAATATCACACTCCTAATATAACTATATCAAAAAAATAGTTTTTTATCAACTATTTTTTAAAAATTTCTCCATCTAAACTCCAAGTTTTTGTATCGTTTATTTTAACGTCAACTACTTTTCCAATATATTTAGAATCTCCTTTTACATTTACTAATTTCATAGTATCTGTATAGCCCATTAAGTAATCACTATTTTTTTCACTAAAACCTTCGATTAAAACTGGAACAATTTTATTTAAATATTTTTTATTATTCATATTTGAATATTCATTAATTAATTTATTTAAAGTTTGTAATCTTGCTTCTTTTATTTCTAATGAAATATTATCTTCCATTTTAGCTGCTGGAGTTCCAATTCGAGGTGAGAAAATAAATGTAAAAGCTGAATCATATTTACAATAATTAACAACATCTAATGTATCATTAAAATCTTCTTCTGTTTCATTAGGAAAACCAACTATTATATCTGTTGTTAAACAAACATTAGGAATTTTTTCTTTGATTTTGTCTACTAATTTTAAATATTCTTCTTTAGTATATCTTCTTCCCATTAATTTTAATATTTTATTACTACCACTTTGTAAAGGTAGATGAATATAAGGCATAATATTTTCATATTTACCAATTACTTCTAACATATCATCATTAAAATCCCAAGGATGACTAGTTACAAATCTAATTCTTTCAATATTTGTTTTTGCTACTTCTTCTAATAATTGACTCATACCATAAGATAAATTTAAATCTTTTCCATAAGCATTAACATTTTGTCCTAATAATGTTACTTCTTTATAACCTTGTTCTTTTAATTCTAAAAC
Source organism: uncultured Muribaculaceae bacterium (assembly GCA_964617705.1). Classification (GTDB taxonomy): domain Bacteria; phylum Bacillota_I; class Bacilli_A; order RF39; family UBA660; genus Faecisoma. The sequence continues at coordinate 28,182 of CAZTXU010000005.1, read as the reverse complement.
TTCTTTAATAATATCTTCTTTTAATCTACTTCTTTGTTTTCCTCTAGTATAAGGAACTATACAATATGTACAAAATTTATCACAACCATACATAATATTTACCCATGCTTTATATTTACTATCTCTTTTAACGGGTATATTTTCAATTACATCACCCTCACATGAATAAACTTCCATCTCTTGTTTTTTTGTATCACATGTTTTTTCAATTATGTTTGGTAAATTAACAATATTATGAGTACCAAAAACAAAATCAATCCATTTATATTTGTTTAATATTTCATTAGCTATTACTTCTTCTTGTGCCATACAACCACCAAAACCAACTAATAATTCTTTAGTTTGTTTTAAATGTTTTATTCTACCTAATAAACCGAATACTTTATTATGAGCATTTTCTCTAATCGCACAAGTATTTAATATAATTAAATCAGCGTTTTCCATTGAATATGTTTTAGTAAAATTCATATCTTCTAAAATCGCACTCATATTTTCAGAATCGTGTTCATTCATTTGACAACCATAGGTTTTAATAAAGTATTTTTTGTTTTTTCCTATTTCTTTTTGTTTTTCAGTTACATTATAAATTTCATTTTTAATTAAAACTTTGTTTTTAGTTCTTTTTCTAGCTATATCTAAATTAGGTGTTAACATGATACCACTTCCTTATTAAATTTCTTGTAACATGATTAAAATCATTGGTTTACATTCTGTTTGTTGATAAAAATATTTTCCAACTTTATCTCTTATTTCATTTCTTGTTTTTGTATAATCAATATAGTATTGTTTAGTATTATTTTTAATAATTTCTAAAACCATTTTAGTAGCTTCATTAATTAAATCAATATTATCTTTTCCATAAATAAATCCTTTAGACATAACTTCTGGTCCTACTACTATTTTTTTAGTTGATTTTGAAATGGTTGCAATAACTAATACTACACCATTATCTCCTAGCATTTCTCGGTCTTTAATTACTAATTCTGATACATCACCAACTGTTTTACCATCGACTAATACTTCATCTGCATTAATAATTTCTTTGGTTTCAGATAAATTTCCATTTTCAATAGTACTAACTTGTCCATTTAATGAAAGAATAATATTTGAATCATCCATTCCTAATTGTTTAGCTATATTAGCATTATCTACTTGGTAACGATATTCTCCAATAACTGGAAAATAATATTTTGGTTTCATTAAATCTAACATCAACATTAAATCTTCACTTGAAGCATGTAATGATGGAAATTCTTTAGCTGAAATTGTTATTAAATTGATATCTTTTTTAGCTATTTCATCAAATATCATTGTTGCAGTTTTTTCCATACCATCATATACAGGTGATGCGAAAACTATTGTATCATCACTTCTTAATATTGTAAATTTATCATATCCATTAACGATTCTTTTAATATTAGAGAATGGTTTTTCTCTTTCATCAGAAATTAAAATTATAATATTTTCTTCTTTTACTTGATGAATATTTTTTATTCTTGATTTTTCAAATTCAATATAACCATTATCAATAGCATTAATAATTATTTGTTCTAATTTTTTTCCAATTATTACTATATTACGTTCAGTTGTCATAACTGATTTTAATATTTCTTGGATTCTTGTTATTTGTCCAGTATAAATATTAAATAAAATTCTTTTATCATAAGTGTTTATAATTTCATTTATATAATTAAAACAACGATGAGATGGAGTTGTATAACCTCTGCGATATGATAAAACTGATTCGCTTAATAAACACAATACTCCTTGTTTTCCGATATAAGCTAGTTTTCCAATATCTGTTTTATAATGTCCTAATAAAGATGGATCAAAAGCAAAATTGCTTGTATATACAATCGCACCATCTGAAGTGTTTAAAACAAATCCTACACTATCTGGTACATTGTGAGTTAAAGTGATTGGAAACATTGAACATTTACCAAAATTTATTTTTCGATATGGTTTGATTTCAACTAAATCAGAAAATTCAGTTAAATCTTCTTTTAACATATCTAAAGTAAATTTTGTTCCATATATTTTAACTCCTTTTAAATCTTCTTTCATATCAGGAATTGCTCCTATTTGTTCATCATGTCCATGACTTAAAAATATACCTTTTATTCTATTTTTGTTTTCTATCAAATAATCATAATTAGGTATTATATAATCTATTCCTAGCATTTTATCATCAGCATATTTTAATCCAGCATCAAAAACAAATATATCATCATCTACTTCAATTACATACATGTTTTTGCCAGTTTCATTTAATCCGCCTAAGGCAAACATTTTTATTTTAGCCATAATATCTCCTCTCTAAATTTAAAATTAAAAGACTAATTAATTATACCAAAAAATAATTAATTAGTCTAGATAGATACTAAAATAACATCTTCGCCTATTTTTTTTATTTGTTCCCATCTTATTTTTAATTCATCTTTATTTGATAATCTTGATAATAGAAATTTACTTCTTTCAACTACTAAATAACTTACTTTTCCATCTTCTATTACAATATCGATTATATTTCCTATTAATTTTCCATCTAAGGTTATGATATCTTTTGATTGTAATTCTGATAAATTCATAAAACCACCAACTCTAATTAAGTATATGCTATTTCAAGACCTTTTTCATATTATCTAAACCATTTTTTTCGATTCTTGATATTTGGGCTTGTGAAATCCCTATTTCTTCAGATAATTCTACTTGAGTTTTACCTTCAAAAAATCTTTGAATTATAATATATCTTTCTTTTGGTTTTAATTTTTCTATAGCTTCTCTCATCATTAATGACATATCTATTCCTACTTTATCACTTTTATCAGCTATTGTTTCTTGTAGATATATTGTATCCCCACCATCATTATAAATTGGTTCTGACATACTAATTGCATCTCTCATAGCTTCTAATGCGTTGTTTACTTCAATTTCTTCTATGTTCATAGCTTCAGCAATCATTTTATTAGTTGGTTCCATATTTAATTCGTTAGTCAATTTTTCTTTTGTTTTTAATGCTTTATATGCTATATCTTTAATGCTTCTTGCAACTCTTAAACTACTATTATCTCTTAAATATCTTTTTACTTCTCCTAATATCATTGGAACAGCATATGTAGAAAATCTTACTCCTTGAGTTAAATCAAAATTATCTATTGCTTTTATTAATCCAATACAACCTACTTGAAATAAATCATCCATATTATCTGTTCTATTGTTATATTTTTTTAAAATAGATAATACTAATTTTAAATTTCCATTTATTAATTCTTGTTTAGCTAATTCATTACCACTTTGATAAGATATAAATAAATTAGTCATTTCTTCATTACTTAATACTTTAATATTCGCAGTATTCACGCCACATATTTCAACTCGATGGCGTGCCATAAAATCTCCTTTCTAATTTATTATGATTATTTAAAATTATTTTTATACAACATCTATTAATTTAAAAATAAATTTAATTTTTTATTATAATTTTATATTTTTTTCAAATAATAAATTTAGGGTGATTATGATTGAAAAGACTTTTAAAAATTATACTAATTACTTTAACATTATGTGTTATTATGTATTCATCTATTTATTTAGTGGCTTGGATTTATCCGAAGCTTGCTGTTAATAATTCAAAAAGTTATTATTTTTATGATAAGGATAGTAATTTAATTAGTGGTGGGGATGAATATAGTGGCATAGATAATATTTCTCCTTATTTAAAAAATGCTACTTTAGCAATTGAAGATAGACATTTCTATAGTCATGGTGGGTTTGATTATTTAAGAATTGGAAAAGCTATGTTAAATAATATTAAATCAGGAGAATCAAATGAAGGTGCTTCAACAATCACACAACAATACGCTAAAAATTTGTTTTTAAATTTTGATAAAACTTGGAAAAGAAAAATAACTGAAGCTTGGTTAACTGTTAGATTAGAAGTACATTATAATAAAGATGAAATATTAGAAGGATATTTAAATACTATTAATTATGGTGGGGTTTTTGGTATTGCTAATGCTAGTAAATACTATTTTAATAAAGAGCCTAGTCAACTTAGTCTTGCTGAAGCAAGTATGTTAGCTGGTATTCCTAATTGGCCTAGTAAATATTCTCCTTATAGTGATTATGATGCTTCTAAAAAAAGGCAATTAGTTGTTTTAAATTCTATGGTAAGAGATAACTATATAACCGAAGAAGAAAAAAATGAAGCTTATAATGAAGAACTTGTATTTGTTAGTAAAGATGATAGAACTGATTTAGATTCTGTTAGATATTTTCAAGATTCAGTCATTAATGAATTAAATAAGATAAGTTCTATTCCTAATTCTCTTTTAACAACTGGTGGGCTTAAGATATATACTACTTTTGATTCTAAAGCTCAAGAAGCTATAGAAACTACTATTAATCAATATATTAAATCAGATATTCAAGTTGCAAGTATTATAATGAATCCTAATACTGGAGCTGTTTTAGGATTAACTGGTGGGGTTGATTATTCTAAAAGTCAATTTAATAGAGCAACATCTAGTAATAGAAGTGTAGGTTCAACTATTAAACCGTTTTTATATTATGCTGCTTTAGAAAATGGTTTTACTTCATCTACTACATTTACTAGTGAACCAACCACTTTTGTTTTTTCTGAAAACCAAACTTATAGTCCTACTAATTATAATGATAAATATGCTAATCAAGATATTTCTTTAGCTGCAGCTATTGCTTATTCTGATAATATATATGCTGTTAAGACTCATTTGTTTTTAGGTGAAAACACGTTAGTTGAAATGTTAAAAAGAGTTGGTATAACAGCTAAATTAGATAGTATTCCATCTCTTGCTTTAGGTAGCCAAGCTATAAGTTTAATTGATATGACAACAGCTTATTCTACTTTAGCAAATGAGGGTTATAAAGTTAAGCCATATTTTATTAATAAAATTGAAGATATTAATGGTAATGTTTTATATGAGTATGAACCGGTTAAAGAAGCTGTTTTGAATAAAAGTTTAGTCTATATTTTAGATGAACTATTAGCTAATACGGCTAATCCTAGTTTTATCGATTATAGTTATCCAACTTCTTATATGATGATGAATAGAATATCTAAAAAATATGCAATTAAAACAGGAACTACTGAAGTTGATCATTTAATTATTGGATTTAATAAAGATGCTGTTGTTAGTATTTGGTCTGGTTATGATGATAATAGAGATTTATTAGATGTTGATTCTTACAATAATAAATATATGTGGTCAGATATTATTGAAAAATATTTAAAAGATAAAGAAGATAATTGGTATGAAATTCCTAATAATGTTGTTGGGGTATTAACAGAACCAGTAAGTGGTAAGGTAGCAACTGATAAAAGTAAAAATAAAACAATAATGTATTATATAAAAGGTACTGAGCCTTCTTCTGATTATAATTTAGATGATGTTATACCTACTATTAAGCAAGAATAAAACTACGAGTTTTTCGTAGTTTTATTTTAAATAATCTTTTATTTTTTTCATTTCATTTGTTTCTAAATCGGTTTTGTTTAGTTGTTCAAACAATTTCTTTTGGTCTCTTGATAATTTTTTAGGTACGACAACTTTAATAATTACATACATATCACCTTTACGATAGTTATGTACATCTTCTACGCCTTTACCTTTAAGTCTTAATTTATCGCCAGTTTCACTACCAGATTCAATTGTTAATTTAACAGTTCCATTGATAGTTGGTATTTCTTTTTTACACCCTAAAACGGCTTCAGTAATTGTAATAGGAAGTTCTAAATATATATCATTGTCAACTCTTTCAAACAAAGGATGTTGAGCAACTCTATATTCTAAATATAAATCTCCGTTAGGACCACCATTATTACCAGCTTCACCTTTGCCTACAACTCTTTGTTGATTTCCAGTATTGACTCCAGCTGGGATTTTAACTTCAATAGTTTGATTTACTTTTACTTTACCTTTTCCTTTACATTTATTACAAGTTTCTTTATATGTTCTTCCTTTACCATTACAAGCTGGACAAGTTGTTTTAGTCATAAATGAACCAAATATTGTTCTTTGTTCTGTAGTTACACTACCACTACCATGACATTGATTACATACTTCTTCGCCTTTTCCACCTTTTCCTAAACATTCATTACAAGTTTCCATAACATCTAAATTTAATTCTTTAGTAGTTCCGAATATTGCTTCTTCAAATGTTAAATCTACTCGCATTAAAGTATCTCTACCTTGACTTCTTCTGTTTTCTCTTCCAAAATTAAAACCAAATCCTGAGCCAAACAAATCACTAAATATATCTGAAAAATCAAATCCACTAAAATCAAATCCACCTTGACCATTATTATCAAAAGCGGCATGACCAAATTGATCATATTGTTTTCTTTTATTTTCATCAGACAAAACAGCATATGCTTCTTGTGCTTCTTTAAATTTTTCAGCTGCATTTTCTTCTTTTGAAACATCTGGGTGATACTTCTTGGCAAGTTTTCTAAAAGCTGATTTTATTTCATCTTGACTAGCAGTTTTAGAAACACCTAATATTTCATAATAATCTCTTTTATTCATTTATACACCTTCATTCATTAAGTGCTTCAAATTGATTCATTACTTCATCAAACATTTTAATTGCACTTTCAACTACTTCACTTTTTGTAACATCAACACCTGCTACTTTTAATTCATCAATTGGATACATACTACCACCAGTTTTTAAGAAGTTTAAATAATTTTCTAAAGCATTTGGTTTATTATTTAAAATACTATCTACTATATAACAAGCAGCTGATAATCCAATTGCATATTTATAAACATAAAAATCGTAATAAAAATGCGGGATTCTTGACCATTCATATTTTATTTCTTCATCAATATGAACATCTTTTCCAAAATATTTTTTATTTAATTCATAATAAGTATTATTTAATAATTCATAAGTTAATACTTCGCCTTTTTCTTTCATGTCATGAGTTATTTTTTCAAATTCTGCAAACATAACTTGACGATATATTGTTCCTTTAAATAATTCCATCATATTATTTAAAACAAATAATTTTTCTTTTTTATCTTTACTGTTTTTTAATAAATATTTATTTAACAATAATTCATTAACAGTTGAAGCAACTTCAGCTACAAATATTTTGTATGATGAATAATGATAAGGGTTGTTATGACATGATAAATAAGTGTGAACTGAATGTCCTAGTTCATGGGCTAGTGTTGAAACATCTTTTAATTTTCCTTCATAATTTAATAAAATATAAGGGTTAGTATCATAGAAACCACTAGAATAAGCCCCACTTCTTTTATCGACATTATTATAAACATCTATCCATTTTTCATTAAATGCTTTATTGATAATTTCTATATAATCTTTACCTAAAACACTTAAAGCATCAATGACTAATGTTTTTGCTTCTTCAAAAGAATAATCCTTATCTAAATCTTTTATTAATTCAACATAAATATCATATAAATGTAATTCATCTAATTTTAATGTTTTTTTCTTTATGTTAAAGTAACGATATATAGTATTCATATTATCATTGACTGTTTTAATTAAATTATCATAAACAGCTGTTGGTATATTATCACTATATAAAGAAGCTTCTAAACTGGAATTAAATTTTTTTATTTTAGCTAAAGATGTTAATGTATCAACTTGTGATTTATAAATATTAGCTAAAGTATTTTTAAAATTACCATATGTATTGTGGTATTGGATAAAAGTTTGTTTTCTAATATTTCTATCTTCATCTTTTATGAACAATGAGTAATTACTACTAGTTAATTCTACTTTACCATCTTTGGTATCAATGTAACCAAATTTCATATCAGAATCAGTTAATGATTCATATGTTTTTTCAGAAGAAGAAAATACGTTAGATAAACTTGATAATATTTTTTCACTTTTATCATCTAAAATATGTTTTTTATAACGATATATATTTTCAAGTAAAAATTTATATTCTTTTAGTTTAGGTTCTTCATTCATAAATTTTTCAATTACATCATATTCAACATTCATAAGTTCTGGGTTGGCAAAAGATTCATTTTCTTCAAATTTATTTAATAATTCAAGTATTTTTCCACTCATTTCTTGTGATTTTGGGTTAGTAGTATCCGAATCTAATTTTAAGTGTGCATAAAAATATAATTTATATAATCTTCTTTCATAATTTAAGCTATATTCTATATAATCTAACAAATTATTCGCACTAGTGGTTAATTTTCCTTTAAATTTGCTAATTTCATCAACTTCTTTTGAATACTTTTCAAAATCTTTATACCATTCATCATCACTTTTATAAATTAAACTTAAATCCCATTTATAATTATCATCAATCTCATTACGTTTTTTTTGTTTCATATATTCTCCTTACAAGATAAAGTTCTAGTTACCTAGAACTTCTCTTTTATTTTTCTTCAAATTCAGCATCTTGTACATCACTTTTTACATCTTCAGCATTTTCTTGGTTTGCTTTTGCTGCTTCTTCATATACTTTAGTTGCAAAAGCCATTGCTGTTTCTTGTAATTTTTCTTTTTTAGTTTTAATATCTTCTAAATCATTTTTTTCTAAAGCTTCTTTTAGGTCTTTGATTTCACTTTCGGCTTTTTCTTTATCTTTAGAATCTATTTTATCTCCTAAGTCTTTAATTGATTTTTCTGTCATAAATACTAATTGTTCAGCTTCATTTTTTAAATCTGCTTCTTCTTTTTTCTTAGAATCAGCTTCACGATTTGCTTCGGCTTCTTTAACCATACGATCAATTTCATCATCGCTTAAATTTGTATTAGATGTAATTGTAATAGTTTGTTCTTTGTTAGTTCCTAAATCTTTTGCTTTAACATTAACAATACCATTAGCGTCAATATCAAAACTTACTTCAATTTGTGGTACTCCTCTTGGAGCAGCAGGAATTCCTGTTAATTGGAATCTTCCTAAAGTTTTGTTATCGTTTGCCATACTTCTTTCGCCTTGTAAAACATGAATATCAACAGCTGGTTGATTATCAGCAGCAGTAGAGAACACTTGTGATTTACTTGTTGGAATTGTTGTATTTCTTGGAATTAATACTGTCATTACTCCACCTAGTGTTTCAATACCAAGTGATAGTGGAGTTACATCAAGTAATACGATATCATTAACATCTCCAGTTAAAACTCCTCCTTGAATAGCTGCACCCATAGCTACAACTTCGTCTGGGTTAACTCCTTTAGATGGTTCTTTTCCTAATTCATTTTTAATTAATTCTTGAACTTTTGGAATACGAGTTGAACCACCAACTAAAATAACTTTATCAATATCATTTTTAGTTAATTTAGCATCTTTCATAGCTTTTCTAACTGGTTCTAGTGTTGTTTCAAATAGTGATGAACATAATTCTTCAAATTTAGCTCTTGTTAAACTTAAATCTAAATGTAAAGGTCCTTCACTACCTTGTGATAAGAATGGTAATGAAATTTGGGTTGAAGTTACTCCTGATAAATCTTTTTTAGCTTTTTCAGCTGCATCTTTAATTCTTTGCATAGCCATTTTATCATTAGATAAATCTATTCCATTTTCTTTTTTAAACTCTGCTACGATGTAATCCATAATTTTATTATCAAAATCATCGCCACCTAGTTTATTATTACCACTTGTTGATTTTACTTCAAACACTCCATCTCCTAATTCAAGGATAGATACATCAAATGTACCGCCACCTAAATCGTAAACTAAAATTGTTTGATTTTCTTCTTGTTTATCAAGTCCATAAGCTAAAGCTGCTGCTGTTGGTTCATTGATAATTCTTTCAACTTCAAGTCCAGCAATTTTACCTGCATCTTTTGTTGCTTGTCTTTGAGCATCATTGAAATAAGCTGGTACAGTAATAACGGCTTTAGTTACTTTTTCTCCTAAATAAGCTTCAGCTGTTTTCTTTAAATCTCCTAAAATCATAGCTGATATTTCTTGTGGAGTATATTTTCTACCGTTTGCTTCAACTTTTTCATCACTACCCATTAATCTTTTGATTGAATAAATAGTATCTTTATTAGTAATCATTTGTCTTTTGGCAGCCCCACCAACAATAATTTCTCCATTTTTAAATGCAACTACTGATGGAGTTGTTCTATCTCCTTCTGGGTTAGCGATTACTTTAGCTTCCCCTCCTTCATATACACATACACAACTGTTTGTTGTTCCTAAGTCAATACCTATAATTTTACTCATAAATTTTCACCTTTCCTTTATTCACTGACTTTGACCATAGCTGGTCTTATAACTTTTTCTTTTAAAATATAACCTTTTTGTAAAACTTCAATTACCATTCCAGGTTCTAAATCGCATTTTTCTGTAAGTATTGCTTCGTGATAGGTTGGGTCAAATGGTTTATTATTACCATCTATCTCAACCACACCATTAGTTTTTAAAACACTTACTAAATTACAATAAATCATTTTAAATCCTGACAAAAATTTTGATACTTCATCTTCTAAATTACTGTCGTCCATATTTATTGCTCTTTCAAAATTATCTAAAATTGGTAATATTTCTTTAATAATATCTTCATTACAATATTTTAATAATCTTGATTGTTCTTCTTCTAACCTTTTACGATAATTGATAAATTCAGCTTTACTTTTAAGTAATTCATTTTCTAAAAATTTGATTTTTTCAAGTAATTCATCGTTTTTTTTCTTTTTCTTTTTTGGTTCTTGTGTTTCATTACAATGACATTCTTCACATGTACATTTTTCTTCCATTTTCATCACCTTTCAAAATTTTTCTTTATATAATCAAGTAATGCGATAACTCGGTCATATTCTAATCTTTTTGGTCCAATTAAAGCAATTGTTCCTTCTTCGCCTTGAATGTTGTATTTAGTTTTTATAATAGTTACATCATCATCAAAATCTGTTTCACTACCGATATATATATTTATACCACTGTCTTCTTCTTCTATTTTGTTAACTATATCTTTGTCTTCAAATTTACTAATAATTTCTCTAATTTTATTAGTATTATCAAATTCTGGCTGCATAAGGATATTTTTAGTTCCTTTCATAACTACATTAGGACTATTAGTAAAATCACTAAAAGCATTATAAAATGCGTTATATAAAACTTCGTGTTGTTTTACATATCTTGCAATAATTGGTTTTACTTCAAATTCTAATTTTTCAGAAACTTCATCAATTGGCGTTCCAATTATCATTTTATTGATTAAGTCTACTGTTTGTTTTATATCTTCAATTGAAACTATTTCATTAATAATAATTTGTCTGTGTTCGACATGTCCTTTATCAGTAACTAATATAGCAATTAAACTTCTCTCATTTAAAGGAACTACTTCTATTTTTTCAACACAATTTTCTTTAGAAGATTTACCTAAAACAACTGCTGTTAAATTAGTCATTTCTGATATAATTTCCATGCTTCTAACGATATAGTTATCTAGGGCTAGGGCATTATTTTGAAATATTCTTTGAAGTTTTAAAACATCCTCACCACTTAATTCTTTTGGTTTCATTAAACTGTCAACATAATATCTATATCCTTGTTCACTTGGAACTCTACCAGAAGAAATATGAGTTTTTTCAAGTAATCCTAGTTCTTCAAGTTCAGACATTTCATTTCGGATAGTAGCACTTGAACAATTAAGAATATCACATATTGCTTTACTACTTACTGGTTTAACATTTTTAATGTAATCTTCAACAATGATTTTTAATAATTGTTCTTGTCTATTTGTTAACACTTAACCACCTCTTTTAGCACTCTTTAATTTCAAATGCTAAATTCATTATACTATTATATGCTAGCATTGTCAATATATGAGTGCTAAAAAAATAAATTTTCATATTTTCCCATATTTTATATTGATTAGAATTATTATTTTAATACATATTAATAGTAAAATAAAAATGTACAAAGTGAAATATATGTACATAAAATATCCACAAAGTACATTTTTAATAACTAACTTTGAAAACAAAGATAAAAAACTTTCAAATTAAGTATCAAAGGTACTTAATCTTTTGAACAATTTATTTTTCCTGTAACTATATCACTAGAACAACTATATTCTCTAGCACTTTCAAATTTAACTTCAGTAATTCTAATTCCTTTTCCTTCAATATATTCCCAAGTTCCTTCTATTGGTTTTTCTCCAGATATATCTAAACTATCAACGTAACCAAAAAAAATTGTTTCTACTCCCATTAAACTTTCTAAATATGTAGTATTAGCAGCATTAATGATATTTTGACAACTACTTTCTAATGCTTTTATTTTAGATTCTTCAATTACATTTATTTTATCCTCAACATTATCAAGAGGAGTTTTAACTTCCTCACAACCAGCTAAAAATAATACAATTAATAATAAAAACACTTTTCTCATAAGACACCTCTAATTAAATTATAAACTATATATTTTCTTTAGTCAAATACATTCTTTAGTATTTTTAAACCATAATAAAAATGGTGATTTTATGACTTATTTAATAATTTTTTCGTTAAAAGTTATTGAAAATACTATAGCAACATTAAGATTAATAACAGTTTCAAATGGAAAAAAATTATTGGGTGCGATACTTAATTTTATAATGTCAATTATATGGGTTATATCAATTAGTTTAGTTGTTCAAGATTTTAAAAATATTTTAAATATTTTATTTTTCTCATTAGGTTGTTTTTGTGGTAGTTATTTAGGAAGTATTATCGAAACAAAAATAGCAATTGGTAGTAATATGTTATTAATAAATTCAAAAGAAAATAATAAGATAATTGATTTATTAAATAAAAATAATTATCAAAGTTATATATTAAATGATAATACTATTATGGTTTTAGTAGAAAGAAAAAAAAGAAAAAATCTTTTAAATTTAATTTATAAAATTGATAACAATGCCATAATTATTTCAGAAATGGCTCACCAACTTTTAAATAAACATCATGTGGAAAGTCAGTAATTAAAAACACTTTTTTATTGTCTATTTTTAAAACATTTTTTGAAGTTATTCCCCAAATAAAAGTTGGTTTCTTTTTATTTATTTTATTATAATAATTAAAATGAACAATATTAAACTTAAAATGATTATATAATCTATCTTTATTAATGGTATAACCAATTAATAAACCGACATTATAATTACTTAAATATTTAATAATATTATAATTAAAACTACAAATATAAATATTTAAATTATATTTATTAATTATTTTTATCAATTTATTAGCTATTGTAATATTATTACTTTCTTCTTTTATATCAATTAAAATTATTTTATCTGTTTTTAAATTTTTTAAAAAATTATCTAATAATAATATTTTACTAGGATTTTCTTTAGTTCCAAAATTATATTTTAATAATTTTCGGTAAGTCATTTTTTTTACAATTCCAAATCCATCACTGATAAAATTAATAATAGGATCATGAATTATAACAATTTTTTTATCTTTTGTTAATCTTATATCAAATTCAATTCCATCAATATATTCTTTTTCTAAAGCACTTATTAAGGCTTCTTTAGTATTAGGTTTATATTTATCATGAAACCCACGATGAGCAATTATTTTCATACTAAATAATATGAAAAAAAGACAAATTTAAGCAACTAATTTGTCTTTTAATTTGGTTAGTATTTTTTGTTCTTTTCGATAAACTTGAACTTGGGAAGTACCTAAAATTTTAGCTGTTTGTTCTTGGGTTTTATCTTGTAAATAACGCATCATAATTATGTTTTGTTCATAAGAATCTAAACTTTGTAGTGCGTCTTTTAAATCAAGAAATTCATCTACTTCATCACAAGTTCCAATTATATCTTGTAAAGTTATATCTTTTCCATCATCATTTAATGATTCATCAATACTTACAGTTGGAATACTACTTCCTAAAGCTTCAGCAACAATATATTCTGGAATTTCTAAATATAGAGCAATTTCTTTATGAGTTGGTTCTCGCATATATTGTTGAGCTAGAAGAAGATAAGTTTTATCTATACGAAGATACAATCTATTTAATCCTTGACTTACTTTAAAATTCTTATCTAATCTTACAAACTTACGCATTTCACCTAAAATATAAGGAACAGCATATGTTGTAAATTTTGAACCTCTACTACTATCAAATCTTTTATAAGCTTCAATCATACCAATACATCCTGCTTGAAATAAATCTTCTTTGTTGGAATAACCTTTAAAATAATTTGATAACGCATAGATTAAATTTTGATTTTCTAATATTAAATCTTTTAATGTATTATTCATTATAAATTAATAGCATTAATTGCTGTTAGTTCATTAGATGTCTCATACATATAGTTTAAAATACGACTATTATTTAATCTATACTTAACAAACGTATTATCAATACCACACAATAAAGATTTTCCATTGTTTTTCTTAACTAACTCATAATTACATAACAAAGCATTTATTCCATAATAATCAATCGAAATCAATTCACCAATATTAAAGACAATATTTCTAATTCCATTATCTTTAACTAAAATAGTTACTTCGTCGTGCAGTTGTTTAACAGTTTTTTTATTTAAAACTCCTTTCAATCTAACAAATAAAATTCCTTTTTTAAACTCCATATCAATATTAAGCAAAATTATCACCTCTTTGATAATTTAGCATACATTTTATAAATTTTATACCGTTTCGACAAAACTAGAACTTTTTTTAATTCGACTTATTTTTTGAAGTTTTAAAAATAATTAATAAAGATATCAATATAATAAGTAAAAGCCAAGGCCATGCTTTAGAAACATCTTCTTTTGTTATAGTTAATAAATAATCTGGTTTAAAAGTTTCTTCTTTTGGTTCAACTTTTACATTAATCAACTCTTCTTTTTCTTCTTCTAACTTATTGTTTTCATATTTCAATTTAGTAATTTCATTATTACAAGTATCTATTGAATCACCACTTGTTTTAACTAAATTTTTAAGTTTTAAATTTAGGCTATCAACTGTACTAGATAATTCATTTATTTTATCTAAATATGCTTTATTATTATCTTTAACATCTTTCAACTTTGTTTCATAATCAGTTTTCATTTTTTCAATTAAATTGCTCTTTTCTTGAATACTTTTCTTACTTTCATTTAATTCTTTTTCATATTTTTTTAACAATTTTTCTTTTTCATTTAATAAATCCTTGCATTCATTACATTCATTTAATTTTACATTTATCTCTTGTAATTTCTTTTCATAATCATTAGTAATTTCATCTAGTTTTTTATTTAAATTGTTAATTTCTTCTTGTTTTTCTAAAATAGTATTATCCTTAATATCAACAGTAATTTCTTTATTAAAAGTATTATATGGAGTTATTATTGATAAATTATATTTACCATTTTTGTTTAAATTAACATTAGATTCTAATTTATAATCACTACTACTATATAAGATAAAATCCTCTAATTTTTGATTTTTATTATTTATAATTAAATCATCTTTTATTTCTATTTTATCACGGTAATAGAATGTGTCTTTAGTTATAAATTCATCACTTTTAATAGCAGTATCACTTGGTTTTTCTTTGAAATATCCATCATAATATTCTTTTTTTTCAATATCGTATTCACACCATTTTTGTGTATAACGATATTTAGTAGAAATTAAAAACTTTCCCATTACATAATCATTAGTAATATCTTCTTCAGTTTCTTTTTGAGTTCTGTAATCATTTAATTTAATTGTATAAACATTTTCTAAAATTTCTTTAGAATTTGACCAATGAACATCAGAAAATTCTAATTCTCGATTTTTAACTGAATAAAGATTATTCTTATCTTTTGAAAAACCAATAGTGTAAGTTTTAGTATCAGTTCCTAAATCGAATAAATAAAAAACTACATCAATTAAATGAACTGGATATTCACGTCCTAAATCAACAATTAAAAATCCTCCATTTTTTATATAAGATTCATTTTCATCCCATATATTATTATTGATATAATCATCAAATCCTTCTAAACAACCTTGACATTCATAAGTATAATCTATTTTTTCTCCTTTATAAAATATTTCTAATTCAGTCATTCGAAGAGCACCATAACTACCATTTAAATTGGTTAAATGAATATATCTTACAGGTTTTGCAATATTATATGAGTATGTATTTTTTACTTCTTCATTAACTACTGATACATCGTTTATTTTATTACTTTGCCATGAACCAGTTTTATTTTCACAGTTGTTACCTAACGTACCATCATATAATTTTTTTTCAGTACTATTTTTTAACTCATAATAACGGTATAATTTTTCACTTTCTTTTTTAACCATATCACTTTCTTCTAAAACTTCATCAACTTTTTTATAATCAGAATAAAATGTTTCTGCATTAACACTACCCAAAAACAATGGAAATAAAAACACTAACCATAAAATTTTCTTTAACATCTCTTCACCTCCTATAAGTTATATACAACTATTTTTGGTGAAATCCTTTTTTTTAATAATTTTTTGCAAAAAAAAATCCAGAAAAGCGTGCCCTTAACGATAAAACCTGCATCCGCTAGGTGGGCATCACATAATAGATTTTAGGATCCTTGTTTTTACAAGTTTTCAACACCATCTATTAATTAGATTCCCAAATCGTTAAATTAGTCGGTTTTTCTTGCGAGCTATCATCTTTTCTAGACAATTAAATTGTATCATAATTTTAATTATAATGAAATAGTTTTTTTAATTTTCCCACATTTTTACACATTTAATTTACATTTTTAAATTTAGAATCATCTTTTTGATAACTTAAAAGAGTATTTAAATTAACATTTTTTGTACTTGTTAAAATATTAACATCAGCTTTTTCATATATTTTATTCATATCTTCGATTAATTCTTTTATTACTTTTCTTTTGCCGCTGTTCTTTTTTGTTACTGAACAAGCACAATCTAAAAATTTTAATTCATTTGTTTGGGTAAATTTAATTATATCTTTTTCTTTTACATAATAAAGTGGTCTTATTAAATACATATCTTCAAAATGGTCGCTTTTTAATTTAGGCAACATACTAGAAAATGAACCAGTAAAAATTACATTTAACATTACTGTTTCTATAACATCATTAAAATGATGACCTAAAGCTATTTTATTACAACCTAATCTTTTAGCGTAATCATATAAATAACCTCTTCGCATTTTCGCACACATATAACAAGGATTATCAGTTTTATCTGCTATTTTAAAAATTGGTGTTTCAAAAATGTGAGCATCGATATTTAATTTATTCAAATTGTATTTTATTTGATTTAAATTTTCTTCGTTGTATCCAGGATTCATAACAATAAATTCTAAACTAAAGTTTATTTTTCCGTGTTTTTTCAATTCTTGCATACATTTTGCTAATAAAAATGAATCTTTTCCGCCACTTATACATATAGCTATTTTATCATTGTTTTCAATTAAATTAAATTCTTTTATTGCTTTTATAAATGGTGAGAAAATGGTTTTGCGATACTTTTTAATAATACTTCTTTCTATTTCTTTTAATTCCATTTTGTTTCTCCTAATATTAAAGAAAATATATTAATGTTTACAATTACATTCATGATTACAATCATCATCACAATTACAATCATCGCCACAATTACATTCATGATTATTACTTAACTTTTCATCTAAATAATATATTAAATATTCTAATTCAACTTTTTGTTCTTCTTTTGTTTTATTGTTTTTAATTGTAACGAAATTATTATTAATTTCTTCTTCACCAATTATAATAATAAATTTACTATTTAAATTATCTGCTTGTTTAAAATTAGATTTTAAACTACGATTCATATAATCTATTTCTGTTTTAAAACCATTTAATCTTAAATCCATACATAGTCTTAAGGCTTTTGCTTTTTCTTTTTCACTCATATATGTTATATAAACATCAACACTATTTAAATTATCTAAATCAATTTTTTCTGCTTCTAATGCGTTAAATAATCTTTCCATTCCTAAAGCAAAACCTACTCCTTTTGTTTCTGGACCATTTAAGTTTTTAACTAAATTATCATATCTTCCCCCAGCACATAATACATTTTGACTTTCAAATTCTTTAATTTCAGCTGTTACTTCAAAAACAGTATGGGTATAATAATCTAATCCTCTTACAATATTAGTATTTACTTCATATTCTATACCTAAAGTTGTTAAATAATTTTTAACTTTTTCAAAATAATTTTTACTTTCTTCATTTAAATAATCGATTATTTTAGGAACATTTTTCATTATTTCATTATTTACATCTACTTTACAATCTAATATGCGTAAAGGGTTTTTATTATATCTTTCTTTACAATCTTCACATAAATTATCTAAATGTGGTTGGAAATAATCAAGTAAGGCTTGACGATAGTTTTCTCTTGAAGTTCTATCTCCTAAAGTATTTAGATTAACTTTAACATTTTTTAATCCTAATAATTTATAAAAGTTAACAGGTATACTTATTACTTCAGCATCAGCCATTGGATCATCAGTTCCTAATACCTCAACACCAAATTGATAAAATTCTCTGAATCTTCCTGATTGTGGTCGTTCATATCGAAACATTGGTCCGTAATACCACGCTTTAACAGGCATAGTATGATTACCATACAATTTGTTTTCAATAAAACTTCTTACTATTCCTGCTGTTCCTTCTGGTCTTAAAGTAAGATTTCTATCGGCTCTATCTTTAAAATCATATGTTTCTTTTGTAACTATATCACTTGTCTCACCAACGCTTCTATGAAATAATTCACTAGATTCAAATATTGGTGTGCGAAAATACTCATAATTATATTTATCCATTAATTCTTGTAAAATATTTTCAATTAGTATTATTTTATTTCCATTTATTACATCATAAGTTCCTTTTGGTTTTTGTATCATAAAATCCTCCTTTTAAACTTTAAATATTATATCAAATTATAATTAAACTATCAAGTTAGTAAATTGCTTAATTTAGAGAATTAATCTTTTGTATAATAATTATAAGTTGTTATAGCAACAATTGTTAAAGGTAAAGCAAGTAGTATTCCCATAAATCCAAACAAAACACTACCTAATAATAAAGTAATCATTATAATTAATGGGTGAAGTTTATTTGTTTTACCATATACCAATGGATTAATTACATAACCATCTAAAATACTTAAAATAAATACTACTATAATTGTTTTTACAAGCATTGTTTTACCTATTGTAAGTGAGGTTAATAAAGCTAATATATGAACTATTAAACCACCAAATTGAGGAACTAAATTAGCTATACTTGCTAATAATCCGATTAATAAAAATTGGGGGTGTTTAATTATCAAATAAATTATAGTATATTCAAAAAAAGTTATAAACATAACTATCAATAAACCTTTGAAATAATTATCAATATTTAATTCAATAACATTTAATAATTCTTTATTTTTTACTTTGTTAAATAACCATAGTTTAATTTTATCAATATCTTTTAAAAAGTAAATTAATGAAGCTAAAGTTAAAATTATATTACTAACTAAATTATATGAAAATGAAATTCCTGATGTTATATATAACCAAATATTATCGCTTATTTTTTCAAATATTGATGCTATTTCTATTGAAGAATCAAATAAACTAGTTAAAGAATTTATAATACTTAATAATTGAAAAACTAAAGTTGGAATCATTTTAACTATAATTAATCCAATTATAAATATTAATCCAAATATTATTATAAAAATTGCTAAACTTTTTGGTATTTTTAAATCAATTAATTTATTTAAAATTGGTTTTAAGGCTAAAGATATAATAAATCCTAAAAGAATAGGAGCAAAAAAAGCTAAGTTTTTAAATAAACCTAGCCATAAATCTTTAGTTTGTTCCATCAAAAAGAAAATAACCATTATAATTAATATATTAATTAATCTAAAATCGATTTTCGTTTTAATTTTTTGTCCCACTTTCTAACCATATAGTAACTGGACCATCATTAGTTATAGAAACTTTCATATCAGCTCCAAATTGTCCTGTTTCAACATGTATTTGTTCTTTTAATTTTTGATTAAATATGTCATACATTTTTGTTGCTTCTTCTGATTTCATTGCTTTTATATAACTTGGTCGGTTACCTTTACTAGCGTCAGCATATAAAGTAAATTGTGATATACTTAATATACTTCCGTTAGTATCTAATATACTCTTATTCATTATATTATTTTCATCATCAAAAATACGTAAATTTAAAACTTTTTTTACTAAATATTCGATATCACTTATAGTATCGCCATCGGTAAAACCAACCAATAAAACTAATCCTTTATCAATTTGTCCAATTATTTTATTATCTACTTCTACTTTTGAATTTAAACTTCTTTGTACTAATACTCTCATTTTATCAACCTTTCAACACTTAACATATTTGGTATACTTTCTAAATCATGAATAAATTTATTTAGTTGTTCTAAATTATCAACGGATATTGTTAGTTCACATGTATAACATTCATTATTTTTTATATTATTAATACTTTCAACTATAACGTTTCGATTAGTTGTTTTAGCTATTATATCAAACAAAATATTTTTATTATCTAATGATTTTATAAGTATCGTTGTAGGATATTTTTTACTTATATTACTATTCCATTTAACAGAAATAAATCTTTCTTGTAATTCGTTAACGTTAGGACAATTTATTCTATGGATAGTTATACCATATCCTTTAGTAATATATCCGATTATTTTATCATCTTTAATTGGTTTACAACAAGATGCGATATTTACTTTTATATCATCAATTCCTTCAACAATTATATCGTTTTTAGCAATTTGATTATTTATTTCTTTATTTTGGGTTTTTTTAATAATTAGTTCTTCTTTAGTTGTATTTTCTCCTGTTATTGAATTAATTATTTGACTTGGTGTGTATTTATTATTTCCGATATTAATATATAAATCGTTTAAATCACTACATTTAAATTCTTGTAATATTTTATCAATATTTTCTTGAAAGAAACTGTTAGATATTTTTCTTTTTCTTAATTCTTTAGAAATTAAATCTTCGCCTTTATTAACATAATCTTCTTTTTCATTTTTATTGAAAAAACTTCTTATTTTATTTTTTGCGTGAGTTGTTTTGGCTATATTAATCCATTCTCGACTTGGACCATTAGAATTTTTATTGGTATTTATTTTTACTATATCATCATCTTTTAATTTATAATCTAGGGAAACTATATTATTATTAACGATTGCTCCTACCATTGTATCTCCTACTCTTGTATGAACTCTATAAGCAAAATCAATTGGAGTAGATCCATTTGGAAGTTCTAAAACATCTCCTTGTGGGGTAAAAACATAAATGGTAT
Source organism: uncultured Muribaculaceae bacterium (assembly GCA_964617705.1). Taxonomy (GTDB): domain Bacteria; phylum Bacillota_I; class Bacilli_A; order RF39; family UBA660; genus Faecisoma. Next base: position 6,865 of record CAZTXU010000005.1, on the reverse strand, counting down.
CTTTTAAAACATCTTCTTTAACAGAATCAACAAATTCTTGGTCATTAGTTCCTTCGTGTTTTAATTCCATAATAAGTCTAAAAAATTGTAATTTTTGTTCCATTTCACTTTGTAAATTAGCTTTTTTCTTTTCTTTATAAGACCAATGGGAAGCAATACCGTTTTCAGCTATTTTATCCATTTCGTATGTTCTTATTTGAATTTCAAATATTTCACCATTTATTCCGAAAACACTTGTATGTAATGATTGATACATATTAGTTTTAGGCATAGCGATATAATCTTTAAATCTTTTAGGAATTGGTTTGAATTTTGAATGAATTATTCCTAAAACTTGATAACATTCTTCTTCGGTTTTTACAAATACTCTTAAAGCTAAAAAGTCATATATGTCATTAAAACTTCTTCCAGTATCTAATTTTTTATAAATGCTATATATGCTTTTTGATCTTCCTTTTATTTCGTGTTTAATGTTATGACTATTTAATAATTTTGAAACTGTATTTTTCATAACATTTACATCTTCATCTCGTTCACTTTTTTTCTTGTTTAATTTTTCAACTATTTGAAAGTAAACTTCGGGTTTGGAATATCTTAAACATAAATCTTCTAATTCGCTTTTAATTGTATTCATTCCTAATCGATGAGCAATGGGAATAAATATTTCTAATGTTTCTTTAGCGTTTTCTTTTTGTTTTTTTTCTGGTAATGCCCAAAGTGTTCGCATATTATGAAGTCTATCAGCTAATTTTAAAATAATTACTCTAACATCTTCAGTTAATCCAACTAAAATTTTTCTTTGATTAGCAATTGTTGCTTCGCTATCACAAGTAAAATTTAATTTGTTTATTTTTGTTAAACTTTCAACTAGATATGTTATTTCGCTTCCAAATAAGTTTTCTATTTCTTCTTTTGTAACTTCACAATCTTCAATCGTATCGTGTAGTAAAGCACTACAAATTGTTTGATAATCAGCATTAATACCAGCTAATATATAAGCTACGTTTAAAGGATGGATTATATAATCTTCTCCACTTTTTCTTTTTTGTCCAAAATGTTTTTCATAAGCAAATAAATAAGATTTTCTTATTAGTTCTAATTCTTTTTTATTTTTTATATATTTTTTTAACCTTAATAATAATTCTTCAAAGGTTAAAATTGATTCTTTATTCACATAATCACTCTCCAAAGTATACTGTTCGATTGTTTAAATTTAATTTATTTTTCAAATAATTATCGATTAAATCATTGGGAACTTCTAAAACATCACTTACCATATCATATAGTGATAGATTACTATCTTTTTTCCATTTTACTTCTTTTAAATAATTCCATATATCTTCTAATTTGATATAATTATAACCATTTCTTTTCATTTCGCTTTGTTTACATCTTAAAGCTGGTTTTATTCTTTCATATAATTCTTCTAAACTATTAAATTCCATTCAAATTCACCATGTCTTTCACATACTATTATATAAGAAAACAAAATATTTTTAAAGGTGATTTATGAAAAAAAACAAATTTGTTACTTCAACTATTATTTTAGTTATTGGTGGGTTAATAACAAAAATATTAAGTATGTTTATTAGAATTGTTATGACTCGTTATGTTGGTAGTTATGGTATTGGTATTTATATGTTATTAGCTCCTACTTTTGGTCTTTTAATATCAATTTGTACTTTAGGTATGCCCACAGCTATTTCTAAATTAGTTTCAGAAGATAAAAAAAATAATAAAAAAATTATTTTTAATGCTTCTTCTTTTGTTATTTTAATTGATATTTTGATTATGTTTTTAGTATATATTTTTGCTGGTTTTATTGCGAATAATTTATTACATGAACCTAAAACTTATTATGGAATACTATCTATGGGAATTGTTTTACCTTTTATAAGTATTTCAAGTATTTTAAGGGGATATTTTTTTGGTAAACAGAAAATGTTACCTCATGTTGTGACTAATATTGTTGAAGATATTGTAAGGCTTATTTCAATTGTTTTATTTGTTCCTTTTTGTTTAAATAAAGGTATTGAATTTGCTGTTGCTTTTTTGGTTTTATCTAATGTTTTTAGTGAATTAGCAAGTATTATTATATTTTTAATTTTATTACCTAAAAAGATAAATAAAAATGATATTAAACCTGATAAAAGTTATTTAAAGGATATTTTGGATATATCTCTTCCTTCGACTGGTTCAAGGTTAATTGGAAATATTGGATTATTTTTTGAGCCTATCATTTTAACTTTTGTTTTAATTAAAGTTGGATATTCTAATGAATTTATAATTAATGAATATGGTGTGTTGACGGGGTTTGTTATGCCTTTGATATTACTTCCTTCTTTTTTTACGATGGCTATATCTCAAGCATTGCTTCCTATTGTTAGTAATTCTTATTCTAATAACAATAAAAAATATGTATCTAAAAAAATTAAGCAATCAATCTTTTTTAGTTTATTAATTGGTATTCCTTGTACTTTAATATTTGTTTTTATTCCTGATATTCCTTTAAATTTAATATATAATACTAATCAAGGTGTTCATTATATTAGGGTTTTAGCTGTTGTTTGTTTACTTCACTATATTCAATCTCCTTTAACTAGTTCACTTCAAGGAATGGGTTTAGCTAAAAGTGCGATGAGGGGTACTTTAATTGGGATGATTTTAAGAACTTTAACTTTATTTGTTTTTAGTTTTTTAAAAATTGGTTTATGGGGATTAGTTATATCTACTTCAATTAATATTATTTATGTAACTATTCATCATATTGTTGTTGTAAGAAGTAAATTAAAAGATTCAAGTTTAACTTGAATCTTAGAATATCTATCTGTTGATGTGTTTATAGATTTATTTATTATATGAAAGTTAGTTTTTATTTTAAACCTAACTAATAATACTAATCATCACAATTATCTTTTTTAAATAATATTTTATGTATTTTAGTTATAATTCAAACTAATTTAACTGGTTCATCTTTAACACTTATATCTTCAAGTTGTATATTTTTTTTATATTCATAAATCAATTTAATATTCTTACCATCATCACAATATAATTTGAAACTATCGGTATAAAAACTGATATAATATTTTTCTTTTGAATAATCAAAATCAGATACGATTATATTAATTGAAGTTGAATTTATTTTTCCTAAATTGCCAAAATATTCGTTACAATTACTAGACTTTATTGTAAATGAATCAAATCTATTATCTTCATTTATACAATTAATAATGTTATTTATTAATTTTGAATCTTTATTATTAATTAAAACGCTTTTATAAATATCACTATTATTATTACCTATTAAATTAATTATTTTTATTATTTCATCAATATAATTTGGTTCATCAGTATTAATGGTAATACTAGTACAATTTGGAATATTTTCGATAATTTTTGATAATCTTTTTTTGTTTATTTTATTTTCTGAAAAGGTAAATTCAAAAGAACAATTATCTAAATCTATTTCACTGAAATCTATATTTACATTATTACAGGGAATATAATTAACTTGTAATTTTTGATTTTTCAATAGTTTGAATAAGTATTTAATTTTACTATAATCATTACTTTTTTTATTTTCTTTAATTGTTAGTGTGTTTTCAAAAAAGGTAATTTCATATATATTTTCTTGGTTAATTTCTTTAATTGTTTTATCTAATTCGTAATCAATATTTTCTACTATAATTGTTTTTGAATCATCTCTAATTATTTTTTTTAAACTATAACTTGAAACAATGGTAATGGAAGCTAGTCCTAAAGCAATTATTCCTTCTTTTGATAAATTGATTTTTTTATTTAATAATTCATATATTTTTGAATATAACTTCATTTTTCCTCCAAAACTAAAAACGAATAATTATTTATTCGCTTTCTAATTTATTTAAAACTTCTTTTGTAACTTCGATTGTTTTTTCTTTAACTGCTCGAGCTGATTTTTCTAATACTGGTGTGCCTTTTTCGATTGCATAGTTAACTAATTCTTCTGCTTTATTTTGGATGTCTTTTGCTTTATTTTTAGCTATTTTTAAAACTTTTTCTTTGTCTAAATCTTCTAATTCGTTTTTAATTTCTTCGATTTTTAGTTGAATATTGTCTTTTACTTCTTCGACATCTACTTCTTTTAATTTAAGAATTAATTCATCAATTTTTTCTTTTAATTCTTTTCTTGTTTCACTGCCTTTTTTTGGAGTAAATAAAACTCCTAATCCAGCACCTACTAGTGCGCCTGTTAAAAATTTTCCAAATCCTTTTTTCTTACTCATTTTTCTTCTTTCCTTTCTTTGAAAATATTTTATTTATACCATTTGCAATACCACTAATAAACGTATCACTGAATGATGCGATGGCATCTGTTGTGGTGTCGATGATATTAAATAATCCATTTAATTTGTTTACTTTATCATATGCGTTATCTACTACTTTATCAACTTTTTTTAATGTTTTAATTAGTTTAATCATTAATACAATTGATACAATTACTAATGCGATTAAACCAATATATAAAAGTATTATTAATAATTCTTTGGCATCCATTATTTATCCTCCTCGTACATTGAATCAATTAAATCGAATAAATCTTTTTTATTTTGATTGGTTTCTTCATCTAATTCAATAATGTCTGTTAAGTCATTTAATAATGTATCTTCTTCTTTGGTATCTGTTTCTTTATTGAATAAAATTGAATTTGAACCAAACATGGTATTTTCTAAATCATCTTCTAGGGTTCCATAGGCTTTTTTTCTAACATCATCAATGCTTAAGCTTGCTGTATCAGATAAACTAACTGGTTTTTTACTTGTAATATCTTCTTTGTGGTAGTTTTTATCTAATACTCCATAAACTGGTGAGATAATTGGTGTTGGTTTGAATATTTTTTTTTCTTCTTTTTTTATTATTGGCTTTTCTTTTAGATAACTTGATTTAACTGTTTCTTTTGGTTTTTCTAGTTCTTTAAAGTCATCATCATTAAAGAAAACTGGTGTTTTTTCTTCTACTTTAAGTACTTTATTATCGCTTATATCTTCATTTACAACTTCTTTTTTTACTTCGGGAGCTGGGATTTCAACTTGAATCAGTTCGCTTTTGATGGTATCTTTCTCCTCGTCTTCATAAAATAGGTTTTTAACTTTATCAAATAAATTCATTTTATTCACTCTCCTCTAATTTCAAAAAGTCGTTTGTTTCTTTTTTTGATGAAAATATATTATATTGTTCTTCTGAAACTAAAAATTCATCGTCTAACATTAAATTAATTACATTATTATTAAATTTAATGGTTGATAAAATATAAGATGCGTTTAATACTACTTCTTCTAAATCATCTTTATTAACTAATGCTTCTATTTTAGCAAAATTATACATAAATTCAACAAAATATAAATCGTTTTGTTGATTTATTTCTAAATATCCGTATTTATTGTTGATATTTATATTTCTTGAATAGTATGCTTCGTTATTAATAACATATTCTTTTTTTACGTTGTAATAATATGAGATTGTATCAATATATAAATAATAATAATTACCATTAGAATATAAGATATCATTAAAATTTTCGGTATCTATATATGATACTCCGATTGGAATATAGTATTTATATCCTTTTCCTACTTGGTTAAATAAGGTATTATTTTTTGATAATACTACATCAACTATATTATCTATATCGGTTGTATCTATTCTAACTATTGTACATCCACTTAATAATAAAGCAAGTAATAATAAAATTAGTTTTTTCACATTTCACCTACTCACGTTAATTATAACAAATTTATTAAAATTTTACTAGTATTTTATTGTAAAATATTTGTCTATTTATAAGCTTTTAATTTATATATAATCATTCCTTTTGCTACAAATTTAGTTTCATATTCTGTTGGAATATTGTCTTCATCTAAATTTTCGTATAAATTTAAGTTAACTTGTTTTAATTTATAATTTTCTTCACTTAATGTAATTAATGAATATTCAAATAAGTTTCTATTATCGGTTTTTAGTTCTATTTGGCATTCATTTTTGAAAATGTTTTCATATTTTTTTAGGAAAACTGGGCTTGTTAGTCTCCTATTAGCATGTCTATTTTTAGGCCATGGGTCAGAGAAGTTTAAGTATAATTTATCTATTTCTTTTTCAAAGACTTCATCTATTTTAATTGCATCAAATTGCATTATTTTTAAATTTGGTAAATTATCTATTTTATCTAATATTTTCACTAATACGCTTGCTTGTTTTTCAACTGCTATATAATTTATATTTGGATTGTTAATGGCTTTTGTTACTATAAAATTGCCTTTTCCTGAACCTATTTCTATTTGAATTTTGTTGTTGTTTTTAAATATTTCTTTATATTTTCCTTTATATTTTGTTGGTTCTTTAATTATATATTCGCTGTTTTGTAGTTTTTCTTCGCTTCCTTTTATATGTCTTAGTCGCATTTAAATCACTTCCTATATCAATTATACACCAAAATAGTAAAATCGCATATAATTAAATTAGAACAAGGAGGAATTTAATGAAAAAAGATCGTAATTGTGGAGCGGTTCCATATCCTATCTATCCAATGCCTATTCAACCTATTCAACCAAATATGCAACTATATCCTAGTCAATATCCTACTACAAATAATAATTTAGAACAACAAGTAAATAGTTTAGTAAATCAAGTATCTAATTTAGAACGTAGGGTATCTACTTTAGAAAGTTTAGTTGGTACTCCTACACAAACATACAACAATTCTAATTTTCAAATGTTATAATTTTGTTTAAAGCCTCATTTTAGATGAGGTATTTTTTATGTAATCAAAAAAATGAGTTTTGTTTACTCATTCTTTATAATATTTTTTCTCCGTTTAAGGTAATTG
>CAZTXU010000004.1:4748-32408 GCA_964617705.1 uncultured Muribaculaceae bacterium | reverse complement strand
CATATGCGATATAGATGGTATAACGATGAAAAAAGTCAAACCAAAATATAATAGAAATGAACCTCATTTCTCTGGTGACATTATTGAATATGATGAAGAAACAAATACAATAAGTAGAATTGATTTATTTAGAAAACTAACAGAAAGTGAAATTAATCAAATTAATTGTATTTGTCAACATTGTATGAAAATAGCAAATGATAAAACAAATTTTGATTCAATTATTCAAGCATTATCAGATTGCCAAAACACGACTGAAATAAAAGAAGTGTTGAAACAATTTAGTTTAAAAAAAGATTCATATGTTGAAAAAATTAACGCAGAAATGATTCTACAAAGTATAAGAAATCAAATGTATATGAAAAGCCAACAATTAAACAATACAAGTGAACTTAAAAGATAAATTTTTTTAATTTTATTAAAATGATATATAATAAATATGGAAGGATAGTTTTATTGCCAAAAATAAAACTATCCTTATCTGATTTTTGGAAAACAGATGTATCAATTTGGTTAAATAATTTTTGATTAGAAAAAGTTATTAAAGGAATAAATATAAGTTATAAAAATTATATACAACTCGATAATGATGATAATCCAGCTTTTCAATCAGCCACCAATTTCTTAAGTAAAATAGATTGGTACATATAAAAAACAATTGAAATTAAAACTCGCACACTTAATATAGTGTGTGAGTTTTTTATTAAAGATAAATATCCAAATCTATTTTTTGTTTATCTAATCTAAACACACTTTCCTTATAAATTAAAAAGACTGAATAATTTCTATTCAGTTACTATTTAATTTATTTTTTTAAATTCACCATTAATCTTTTCAAATGATGAACCAATTTCTGATTCTAAATATGGAATTATAGTTTTATCATAATTACAAATTGTATTTAAATCAAAAATATTAAAATTATCTGGATTATTAGTATAATTCTCATCTTCATTTCCAGCAAAAAATCTCCAACCACTATCAATTTCATTTGTTGGTCTTTCTCTATACATATATTCAATTTGTAATCCTTCAATAGTTATTTTATCAGAAGCAATACAACTACCTTTTAATTCTATTAATTTAATTATTTCTTCACTTTTTAATTTATATTCTTTCATTATCTAACATTCCTTTCATATTACTTTTTCATTTCTTAATCAAGTTTTATATTTTGTATATTTATTAGATTATTGTTCTCATCAAATTCAAATTTAAATGTTTCACAATAATTAAAATAACCATCTAGTAACATTTTTTCATTAAAACTATATCTTAACTTATCATCAATAATCTCTATGTCACACCATTTATTTAATAAGTATGATATTGCTATTCCATGACTAACAATAGCAATTGTTTTATCCTTATTTTATTTAATATTTCTAATATAGTAGAAAACATTCTATCTCTACTTCTTTTTGACCTTCACCATTACCTATTTTATAATTTTCATCTAAAAATTGTTTTCTTTCAAAACTTTCTAGAAATTCATTCTAGGAATTAATACCAATTTTTCTTTTGCAATTTGTTCTCCCTCTATTGAAAGAGATAATTTTTCATTTTGTATTTGTAAATTATCATTGTTAAATGTATTATTAACTTTTAATGGTTTTGAGTGCCTTATTAAATAAATAGTAGTCACTTAATCACTCCTAACTATATTCACCTAATTATTAAAAAAATATACACATTTACATTTAACTTAAAATATTATACCAAAAATACTAACAACAAAATTTAAATAACTTTAATATCACATCTCTTATTTTTCAACTATTGTTAAATATGTATCACTTGTTAAATAATATATATTACTATTATTCTTTATTGTTTTAATTTTGTTCGATACCAACGAACTTTTATAGAATAAATATTTTTTATCATTATAGGATACTTCATATATTGTGTCTTCATCAAAATAATCCATATATTCTTCTAGTGTTATGTTATTTTCTTTTATAATAGTTGCATTTAATTCTCCAACATATCTAAAATGCCATTGTTCATTGCTAATACCTGTAATACTTACTTTATCGATAGGATATCGCAAAATAAACCCATATTCATTTGCATGTTGTTTAAACCACATACCTTGATATGTTTCAGTAAAACCCGTATTAGGTTTATATGAATTAGATATATCAAATGCTAATCCAGTTTGATGTTCACTATGATTTGGAACTTGAACTAAATTTTTATCGCCATTATCATATAATAATTTTTGTTCCTCATATGTTCTATATGAACTTGTAAGATATGTTGTGTGTCTATCTAATTTATTAGCTTTTTCTATAATTGGTTGCAATTTTTTTAAAACAGTCTCATCTAAAACATACTCTGGATTATTATCTTCACTTAAATATTTAGTAAGACTAACTAAATTTATATTATTTAATAATCCATTAGGAATTTCATTATCTTTATTTATTAGTGCTAGAGCATATGTAATATCTAATTGATTGATATCGTATTCTTCAATATTATTTTTTTCATTAAGTTTACTTATTGTAACATCTTTTTTAGTATTAAATATAATTACATACTTATTTGAATTTAAACTACTAATTTCATAATTAAAGTATTTTGGAACTACTATATCTTCTTTATCTACAACATATAATACATAATCAGTTCCACCAACATTATATAATTGTTTAACTTCAAGATTATTAAGTTTATTAATATAATCAAATAAAGTTAAGTTTTCATCATGAATTATTTTAGCATTAATCTTTCCTACATATCTATAATGCCATGGTTGATAGTTATCTTTATTTGGATATCTAAGAACAAAACCATATTTATATGAGTTTTTTAATAAATCATCAGCAGATTTATTTCCTTCAAAATCAGTCCATTTCTTTTCTTTAATAAAGAAATCAACATCGTAACCACTTTTATGATCATCCACACCAGCCGAAACTGAATCAGAATCACTTAAGTATCCTCTTCTTAAAATTAAATCAGAATAATTATTATTATCATACATTTCTTTTAATGCAAATAAAACTTGATTATTGGTTTTTATTGTATAATCAGATGTTGGTATTATATTAACCGCTTCAACAATATTATTTTTTAAATACTCTACTTTATCTTCATCAATGTTTAGAATATAAGTATCTTCAATATATTCTGGTTTTACTAACTCAAACTCATTAGTTGATTTAATTAAGACTTCTTTATTTTCTTTATTATTTAACAAAAATAATATTACTAATGCAATAACAACACATAAAAAACAAAATCCCAAAATAATTAAATTCTTCTTTTTCAAAATATACATCTCCACTCTAAGAATATTATATCAAAAAATAGAAACTATGAATACCTATTTTAAATACTTTTTTTATAAACTTTAATAATAATTTAACTTCATCTGAAGTTTAAGAAAATCAATATTTTGATTATTTCACTAAACTCTTCATATGAATATTCAAAAAATAATACTTAACTTTACAAATTCATAAAAACAAGGTATAATTAATTAGTCGCAAAACTTTTAAGAAAGGAGGAAAAATGGAAAATAAATTTACTAAAGTATTTGCCTTAGGTGGTTTGGGTGAAGTCGGAAAAAATATGTACTGTATTATGTATGATAAAGAAATAATAATAACAGATGCTGGTATTACTTTCCCACAAGAAATTAAAGGTGTTGATTACATTATACCTGATTTCACTTTTTTAAAGAAAAATGAAAAATACATTAAGGCTTTATTTATAACCCATGGTCATGAAGATCATATCGGAGCAATACCATTTTTATTAAATATGGTAAATATTCCACGTATATATGCCCCAAATCAAGCAGTTGGGCTAATTAGAAAAAAATTAGAAGAAAGAAACATTCAATATAAAAATTTATTTGTTTATACTGAAAAAAATCATATTAAATTTAAAAATATTAGTGTTGAATTTTTTATGACTACACACTCTATTCCTGATTCCCATGGTATTGTAATCCATACACCAGATGGAACAATTGTTACAACAGGCGACTTTAAATTTGATTTAACGCCAATTGGTCCAATGGCTAATTTACACAAAATGGCAGAAGTAGGAAAAAAAGGAGTAACACTACTATTAAGTGATAGTACTAATGCTTTAAATAGTGGATTTTCAACTAGTGAATCTAAAGTCGACGAAGCACTATCAGGTATTTTTAGAACTCACAATGGTCGTATTATTATAGCAACATTCGCTTCTAACATTTATAGATTAAAACATATAGTTGATACTTGCCAAAGAAATGGTCGAAAAATAGCTGTGTTTGGAAGAAGTATGGATACCAATATTGAAATATCAATTAAAGACGGTTATATTAAAAATAAAGGTATTTTCATAACCCCTGAAGAAGCAAATCACTTACCAAATAATAAAGTATGCCTATTATGCACTGGTAGTCAAGGAGAACCATTAGCAGCATTAAGTAGAATCGCTAATGGAAGTCATAGACAAATAAAACTACAACCAGATGATGTTGTCGTATTTTCATCATCAGCAATTCCTGGTAACGCTATTAGTATATCAAGAACAATCAACAAATTATATTTAAAAGGAGTTAAAGTATATACTAATACCCTATTAGGAGATATTCATACCTCTGGTCATGGAAGTCAAGAAGAACTAAAATTAATGTTGCGACTAATAAATCCAAAATACTTCATGCCCTTCCACGGTGAGTATCGAATGCTTAAAAAACATGCTGATTTAGCCACATTATGTGGTATTCCTAAAGAAAACACCTTTGTTTTAGGTAATGGTGAGGTTTTAACAATTAAAAAAGGAATTGTTAAAAAACAAGGAACTGTTCCAGCAGGTGATATATATGTTGATGGAAATAAAATTGGTGAAATAGATAATTTAATCATGAAAGAAAGAAAAATAATGTCTAATGATGGAATTGTTATCGTAATTATCAATACAAAAAATAACAAATTAATTACAAAACCAAGTATTGCAACTAGAGGTTTTGTTGTAGTTAATGATAATTTAGATTTAATCCATGAACTTGAAGATTATTCTGAAAAAATTATAATTAACAATAAAAACCAAGACATTAAACCTTTAATCATTAATGAATTATCTGATTATATATTTGCCAAAACAGGTAGAAAACCAATTATTATGCCAGTTATTATGGATATTAAAAAAACACATTAATTGTGTTTTTTTTGACATATAGGACAATAATAAGTTCCCCTACCACCAACTCTTATTTTTTCAATGTTTGTTTTACAAATTGGACAAATATCTTTAGTATGTACTAACAACTCATTTTGAAATCTTCCATGAACACCTTCACTAGATTCATAACTTTTTATTGTTGTACCTCCTAATTTAATAGCTTTTTCTAATACTATTTTAGAATTATTTATAATTTGTTCTAATTGTTTTTCATTTAATTGATTAGCTTTAACTAAAGGATTTATTTTACTTAAAAACAAAACCTCATCAGCATAAATATTTCCTAAACCAGATATTATTTGTTGATTCAAAATAACACTTTTAATTGGGATATTTTTATTAAATTTTTCTTTTAAATAATCAATAGTTAAATCCCATGGTTCATATCCTAATTCATTTAAAGGTTTATTATTGAATACTTCATCTTTTTTATATAAATACATTTTTCCAAATTTTCTTGTATCTTGATATCTTAATTCTTCATTATCAGAAAATTTAAAAACCACATGTTGGTGTTTGGATAATGGTTCATCTTTTTTTATATAATATTTTCCTTCCATTCTTAAATGACTTAATAAATAATAATCATTTAATTCAAACATTAACCATTTTCCTCTTCTTTTAATATCAATTATAGTTTGATTAATTAATTCTTTAATAAATTCTTCTACTTTAGGATAAGCAATTATATTATTATAATATACATGAACATCAATTATTTTTTTATTTAAAATTTGTTTCTTTAATGTTTCCTTTACTGTTTCTACTTCTGGTAATTCTGGCATCATTTTCCTCCAATACTAATTCTTCTAAATAATATTTATCTTTAATTATTTTATCTATATTTGAAATTAATGTATGGTTTACTTTACTAAAATATAATCTAATTTCTTTTTCTTTATTTCCTAATTCTAAACTATCAGCTAATATTTTTCCCATATTTATAAGTAATACTTTATTATCTAAATAATCGGATAATTCTTTTTCAATTATTGGATAATGTGTACACCCTAATATCAATACATCAATTTTACCTTTTAAATCTTTAATATATTTAGGTATTATATCAATTATATTATCATTATTTTCAATACATGGTACGAAATCAAAACATGCTTTAGTAATCAATTTTTTGTTTATTCTTTTTTCAAATGTTTTACTTCTAATTGTCATATTTGTTCCAATTAAACCGATATTTTGATAATCACATTTATTTATATAATCAATTGTAGGACTTATAACATCATATATTAAAGTATCTTTTGGTAATTTATCAAATACATTAGAACTAATCGTACCACAAGCTACTATGATTAAATCAACTTCTTTTTTATTTAAAAAATCAATAATTCTATTAGACAATTTTAACAGTTCTTCTTTTGTTTTAGTTCCATAAGGAGCATTTATATTATCGCCGTAATAATAATATTTATTGTTAGGATATTTTTTAATCAATTCTTTTAAAACTGTTAATCCACCTATTCCTGAATCAAAAATACCTACTTTCATAATAACCTCCTAATTAATTATATCATAATAAATAAAAAAACTGATTAATTTCAGTTTCTTTTTGATTATTTTACAACATATGGATTATCTTTAGTTCCATTTCCTTTAACTATTACATCACCTTTAATATTGATAACTGGTCTTATATAAATATCATCATTAACATAATCATAATCAAGAAAACCATTTTTATAAACATGCCATACATCTGCTACTCTATTTTCATAAAATCCTGCTGGACTCATTGTCCAATATGTTTGTTTATTTTTTAAATAGTAATTAAATTTATTATTTTCTATGTATGAACCACCAGCATAAAATATTTCATCATAAGTAATTAATCCAACTGATAATTTTAAATTACCTTTTCCATTACCATCATTTTCACAATTAAATGTTGGAGTATAATTTTCTCTTGTAGCAGCACTAACATTTTTTATTTCATAATCATTATTCCAAATAACTTTAGCTTGTTCACAAAAATCACTTACAACAACTTTTTCTTTACTAGTAATTGTATTAACATACCAATCATCAATTATACTTTTAATTGAAGAATTTGAATAATATATATAATTATAATCTTTATAAGAATTATTAAATTCATATGTTTTATTATCAATACTATTAGATAATATTAATCTTATACTTCCATCTTCATTAATTCGAACAATTCTAAAATCTAAATCATTAAATTTTAAATAATTGTTTTTAGGATTTCCTCGAAAATAATAAGTTGTTCCATTATTAGTATCATTAGAATATAATCCGCTTGAATCACTTTCTTGCCAACCATTTGTCCAAATTACATTTGAATCAATTATATCATTTTCTAAAATAGATTCTTTTAATGTTTTTTTATTACATCCTACTAAAGAAAAACTTAAAATTAAAATTAATAAAACTTTTTTCATAAAAACTCCTAAACATCAGTTGAACCAAAACCAGATTTTCTAATACCTTCAGCTTTATCATTATCAACTAATAAAAATTTTTGAAATATTACTTGACCAATTGAATCACCTTTTTTAATTAAAATATCTTTATCAGTAATATTATAATATTGGAAATAGAAATGTCCATCATTTGTTTCATTGTTGTAATAATCACAATCCACAACACCTATTCCATTTGCCATAACTAATCCTTTTTTTGGTCCAGAACTACGATTTACTAACATAAACCATTCATCTTCTTCACAATATGCTTTTAAACCAGTTGGAATTAATGTTGGTTTTATGCTTTTTTTAAAAGGAGGTATTAAGGTATCTTCAGCTGCTTCAACATCATAAGCAGCTGAATACTTTGTTTTTCTAATTGGTAAATTTATATTTTTATCTTCATAACCTTTAGCTATTTCAAATCCTCTTGCCATAATATACACCTATTTTCTTTTAATGATTTTTTTATATCAATTACTCGTTGATTAGATGAACCACAATATTTCAATTTAGGATTTTTTAATTCATCGTTATATCTTCCATCAACTAATACATTAACATACTTTAATATTTCTTTATCTTTTAAATCTTCGTACAAAAAACCTGACCAAATCCATAAACTTTTATTAGGAAATTTTTCTTTAAATTTTTTAGCTAATTTGGTAGTTCCTAATATATTTTTAGGATGAAGAGGTTCTCCACCTAATATTGATAAACCAACAATATAATCTGAAATACATAAATTTAATATTTCATCAATTACTTCATCATTAAATTCTTTTCCTAAATTGAAATCATGAGTTTCTTTATTAAAACAATTTTTACAATTAAATGTACAACCTTGCATAAATATTGATACTCTAATACCTGGTCCATTTGATATATCCATTTTACGAATTTTATTGTAATTCATAATTAAGCATCCTTATTATCAATGTGCATTACTCGTTCTTTTATTTCTTGGGTTCTTCCTTTATTCCAAAATTTAGTTCCAATATAACCACAAGTACGACGAGCAACATTTAAAGTATCATGGTTTTTATTGCCACAATTTGGACAATACCATTCTAAATCATCATTAATTAATATTTCTCCATCAAAACCACATTCTTGACAATAATCTGATTTTGTATTTAATTCAGCATACATAATATTATCATAAATAAAATTAATTATTTCTAAAACTGCTTCTAAATTGTTAGTTAAATTTGGAGTTTCAACATATGATATAGCCCCACCAGGACTAAGTCTTTGAAATTCACTTTCTAATTTTAATTTAGTGAAAGCATCAATTTCTTCAAATACGGGAACATGATAAGAATTAGTAATATAATCTCGATCAGTTATTCCTTTAACCACACCAAATCTTTCTTTTAAACATTTAGCAAATTTATATGTTGTTGATTCAATTGGCGTTCCATAAACACTATAATCAATTTTTTCTAACTTTTTCCACTCCATACATTTATCATTCATTTTTTGCATAACTTCTAAAGCAAATTCTTTTCCGATTCCATTATCGGTATGACTATTACCTGTCATATACTTAACACATTCATATAATCCAGCATAACCAAGTGATATAGTTGAATATCCATCGTGTAGTAAATCATGAATTGATTCACCTTTTTTTAATCGCGCTAAAGCTCCGTGTTGCCATAAAATAGGTGCGACATCACTTGTTGCTTTACTTAATCTTTTATGTCTTATTTGTAGGGCTCTATGACAAAGTTCTAATCTTTCTTCAAAAATATTCCAAAATAAATCCATATCTTTATCACTAGATAATGCAACATCAACTAAATTAATAGTTACAACACCTTGATTAAATCTTCCATAATATTTTGGTTTTCCATCTTTATCAACATAAGGAGTTAAAAATGAACGACAACCCATACAAGGATAACAATTACCATTACCATTAACATCTACTTTATATTCTAACATTTTTTTCTCAGAAATATAATCAGGAACCATTCTTTTAGCAGTACATTTAGCAGCTAATTCAGTTAAATAATAATATTTACTATCTTTATGAATATTATCCTCTTCTAAAACATATAAAAGTTTTGGAAAAGCTGGTGTTACGTAGACACCTTTTTCATTTTTCATTCCTTCAATTCTTTGATTTAAAAATTCTTCAATAATCATAGCTAATTCTTCTTTGTATTCTTCTGTTTCACCTAAATACATACAAACACTTAAAAATGGAGCTTGACCATTAGTTGTAGTCATTGAATTAACTTGATATTGGAAAGTTTGAACGCCATCGATAATTTCTTTTTTTAAATCTTCTTTAGCAAACTTTTCACATAATTCTTTATCTAATTTTCTTTCTTCATATTTTTTTAAATATCGATTATAAGAATCTCTTACAAAAGGAGCTAAATGAGTTAATGTGATTGTAACCCCACCATATTGACTTGAAGATACAGCAGTTATTATTTGGGTTGCAATTGTTACAGCTGTTAAAAATCTATGTGGTTTTTCTATCAAAACACCATTAATACTAGTTCCGTTTTGTAACATATCTTCTAAATTAACTAAATCACAATTGTGTAAAGCATTTTGAGCAAAATAATCCGCATCGTGAAAGTGGATTATACCATCATCATGAGCTTGTACTATATCTTCTGGCAATAAAAATCTTCTTGTTATATCTGTACTTGTAATACCAGCTAAATAATCTCTTTGAGTAGTAACTACTTTAGCATTTTTATTAGAATTTTCAGTATTCCAATATTCGCTCTCACCATCGATTAACTCTTTAATTGCTCTATCAGTGGTATTGCTTCTTCTAACTAATTCTCTTGTATAACGATATGTTATATACTTTTTAGCAAGTTCATACTTACCAATAGACATCAATTTCATTTCAATTATATCTTGAATATCTTCAACTAAAATCCTTTTTTTATTAAGTTTTTCAATATATTTAATTATATTTTTAATTTGAGTTGAAGATGCTTGTAACTCTTCTTCAACCTCATTATTAGCTTTCATAATAGCTTGTTCAATTTTTTCAGGACACCAATCTACCATATGTCCATCTCGTTTAATTACTTTCATATTTACCTCCTACACTAGAAACATTATACAATATTTCAAAAAAAATGTTTTGTTGCAATTGCAACATTTTAATAAATTTGTTAAAATTGTATAAAGGGTGTGTAAAGATGGAATTATTTTATAATATTAGTCCCAAAAACAAAGAAAAACTTTTAGGTATATTAGAAGCAAATGTTTTATACTTTAAAAAAGGAGAAAAAATAACATCAAATATAAAACAAAATAATATTATTGGATTTATAGAATATGGATTATTAGAAATTGTTAATTATGATTCTAATGGTAATAAAAGTGTAATCGAAGAATTACATGATAAAAATGTTTTTGATTCATCTATATCTATCTATGAAATAATTGCTAATAGTGATACTAAA
Source organism: uncultured Muribaculaceae bacterium (assembly GCA_964617705.1). GTDB lineage: Bacteria > Bacillota_I > Bacilli_A > RF39 > UBA660 > Faecisoma. Next base: position 21,325 of record CAZTXU010000004.1, on the reverse strand, counting down.
ATTATAATAATTGATTTTAATAGCATCTATAACTATGATATAACTAGTTTAAGTACTTATAATCAATTTTTAAAAAATTTAGTTATGGTTATGCAAGAAAAAATTGCTTTATCAAATGAAAGAATTGAAATATTAACTAATAAAACTATTAGAAATAAATTGTTAACTTATTTTAATATATTTTCTAAAAAGAAAAAATCTAATATATTTAATTTACCATGTTCATTTACTGATTTAGCTTTTTTTCTTGCTATTGATCGAACAGCAATGTATAGAGAATTAAAAAATTTAAAAGAAGAAAAATTAATTAAAATCAAAGGAAAAAAAATAGAACTACTTTATTATATAAAATAATATGTAAAACAATTATTTACATATTTTTTTTATTCATAAATTAATATAGGTGATTTTATGGAAATATTAACTCAAAATACAGTTGTAGTTACTAATGATACTGAACTTAAAAATGTTTTAGAAAATGATAATGGTTATGATTATATATATTTTGGAAGTAATATTGAATTAACTTCTAGTATTACAATTAATGAAAGTAAAAAAAATATAACAATTGATGGAACTTATTTACAAAATAAATATCAACTTACTGGTATTAATAGTACTAGGCAATCTGATACAATAATAGCAAACTATAATAATAAAAAAATAGTTATTAAAAATATGGATATTATATATACAAATCCTCATGGAGTTATATATGTAAGAGGTGATCATTTATATGATAATATTGAAACTATCTATGATAATATTACTTTTAATGGAGTACAACTAGCATACAATCCTTTTGGAATATTAAAAATAATAAATTCTAATATAACTATAAAAGATACTAATAACAAAGAAGGTCAAGAAGTTAGTGAATGTAACCAAGTTATAATTAGTGGTAGTACAGATATAAATAGTTCTTCTCATAATTATCCTCTTTTTACTTTTAGGAATGATTATGAAAATCCATATTTTATTGTTAAAACTAATAGTATAGTTAATTTAACTAGTATTAATACAGAATTTATGAAAGGAACTTCTAAACTTGATATAACAATTAATCATGATTCTATTGTTAATTTAACAACTAAAAATGGATTTACTTATAAAGGATTATATGGAAGTAGAAATGTTTTAATCGATGAACGTTCAACTTTTAATTTTATAGAAAATGGACACCAAGATATCCCTATGTGGTATATATTTGGAACAATAACTTTAGAAGAAGATTCTAATTTATATGTTATTAATTCTTATTCTTCAACACCTACTGATAACTATAATATGTATTTTAAAAGTGGTTCTAAAATAGTTTTAAATAATCCAAAATCTTTAATTTTATATAATAAAAATGCTAATGTAATATATACTGATTCAGAAGTTACTTTTACATTTGATTTAACTAGAATTAATATGTGGAATGAATCTATTGAACTATCTCTTGCTGGTTGTATTGATAATTTACCTAATTATTATTGGTACAAAGAAGAAAACAATTTAAAAATAAATGGAACTATAAATACTAATACTACTAATATTATTAGTCATAATTTAACTAGTGAAGAACTTTTATTTAGTTTAGATAATTTCAATTTATGTAATAAAAAACAAATATCAGTTGGAAGTAGTTATATGAATATTCATCCAATTTATTCTACTAATACAACAATTAGTGGTCATGTATTAATTAATAGTCGTATCTTAATAGAATATAATAATATATCAAAAATAATTGAAACTAAAGATGATGGTTCATTTGAATATATTTTAGAAGATAGTTTGATTGATAATGCAAAGATAACTATAACTAGTTGTGTTGATGGAAGTTTTATTTATAAAAAAAGAAGTGTTAGTGTACCTCATGGAGGAGAAATAACTTTAACTAACGTTAATAATAATATTACATATGATTTAAAACCAATTTCTACTGAACCAATAATACTACCTAAAATTGATGATATTACAATTACTATAATTGATAGTAGAACAATTAGTTCAGATTGGAAATTATATGTTCATTTAACTAATCCTTTAAAATCAAAAAATAATTTTTATTTACTTAATGCTGTTATTTTTAAAACTTTAGATAATAAAATCATTATTTTAAATGAAATACCCTCATTAATATATACTGGTAGTAATAATGAAGGAAATGTTTTAGTTACTAATGTTACTTGGTCAAAAGAAAAGGGTTTTTTATTAAATTTAGATAATAATTTTTTAGAAATTAATGAAGAATATAATACAAAAATAATTTGGAGTATTCAAGAATAAGAAAAAAATCACATTTAGTGATTATATTCTAAAGTATGGAGTATCACAATAATGATTTTTATAATATTTATTTAATTTACTTATAACAGTAACATAATTACTTGTTATTTCATGAGTTTGATTATATAACAACTTACAATTTGTTTTTAAAATGAAGAAGTTGTTATATTTTTTTTTTAACAGAAAATTTAATAACTGTTTCTGATGTTTTAGCAACCTCCGTTAAAGTAATAGTTAATGTATGAGTATCTTCCGTATAAGTACTTTGTTGAGCAGTTGCTTCAACATCGTTTATTTTAACACTTCCTTGAACAAAATCAACGTATCTTGTATCAATTACATCAGTTATTATAGGAGAAACGTACGCTATTTCTGTTTCATTTTTAACTGTTATTGTATATGTTAATAAACCACTCCCCCAGTTTTTTTTATCTGCCTCTTTAGTTATAGTTAAACCTTCTATAATATTTACAACTGATGTATTTGAAGTTAAAGCTGTTGGGATATTATTATAACTTCCTGTTGATGTAACTGTATTACTTAATTCGTTCATAGACACCTCCTACACTAATATATGAAATTAAAGATTTTTTGTTAAAAAAATTATGTCAGTTAAACATAATTATTTTATAGATTAAATTATTATTTATTTAATTGTTCTATTTTATCATCAATTTTATTATTTAATCTTACAAATTCTTCTACATTAAATAATTCTATTTTATTTAATATTCTATATTTGATTTATAATTTTCAATAATCATTTCATTATTTTCTATTTTTTCTTCTCCATTTATTGTTAATTTAATTTCTTTATCTACAGTTATATTATTACTTAATTTTGTAATATATTTTCCATATTTTTCAATTAAATCTTCAAATGAACGAGTTACTAATACAGATAAAATATTATTTGATATTTCTGAACTTAACATATTATTTAATTCGTTTACATTTTCTAATGAATCAATATTGTCTAATATAAAATTAAATTTATTTTTGTTAAATTTAACTAATATTGTAAATAATTGTTCTATTCATATTTCCTCATTAACACCTTTTCTTCAGATGTTTCTTCTAATTTTTTTCTAATATTTCTTCATCTAAACAATTTTTATAAAGTACAATTTCTTCCAAAGTAAAATCTAAAGATTTAAGTAATTTTATTAATTCACATTCTACAATATTTTCATCACTATAATATCTATATAATTGTAACATAAATTTTTTATTTTTCATAATTATAATAATATATTAATAAATAAAAAGACTTGCAATAAGTCTTTTTAATATACTTTGGTTACATTACCATATCCAATTGTTTTACCACCTTCTCTGATAGTAAAAGTTGTACCGATTTCCATTGCTACATCAGAAGTTAATTCAGCTGTCATTGCTGAAGTTTCACCAGGTGAAACCTTCTCTACATCATCTGGCAAAGTGATTGTTCCAATAATACTTGCTACTCTAATATAAAAAAGTGCTTCATGATTGTTGAAAATTGGAGTGCTTCTACCTTTTTGTTCTTTAGTTAACATATAAACATTTGCTTCAAATTTTTTTATTGGTTTAATAGAATTAGTTTTAGCAACAACTTGACCTCTTTCTACATCTTCTCTCGATACATTTTTTAATAATAATCCTACACTATCTCCTACTTCGGCTTGAGAATAGGCTTTGTTAAACATTTCAATTCCTTTAACAGTGGTAGTTATAACTTCATGATTTAATCCAATTATTTGAACTTCATCATTTAATTTAATTGTTCCTCTTTCAATTCTACCAGTAACAGATGTTCCTCTACCTGTAATAGTAAACACATCGTCAATAGCCATTAAAAACGCACCATCTTTATCATATGTATTATTATTAGGAATAATTACACTTGTACCATTTCCACTATTATTAGGTTGTTTATTATCATCTGGTTGTTTATTATTATCTTGAACTTGTTGATTGTTATCATCTATATTATCACTAGATGTATCTTTTTTCATTAATTTACTAACACCAAACACAACAACAGCAGCTAAAACTATTACTATAATAACTGGTAATAATATAGATTTTTTATTATTATTGTTATTTTGATTATTCATAGGTTGTTGAATTGGATTTTTTATTTCTTTTATATTCGCGCCACAATTTGGGCAAAAAACTACACTAATTTGAATATTCTTTCACGAACTATAAAAAAGAGCATAGATAACTATACTCGAGTCTTTGGTTTAATTATTTCTAATCCACCCATATAAGGTTGTAAAACCTTAGGTATTTTAACGCTTCCATCCTTTTGATAATTTTGTTCTATTATTGCAATAATCGCTCTAGGACTAGCAATTACTGTATTATTTAAAGTGGTTACAAATTGATTACCATTTTCTGTTTTCATTCTAATTCCTAATCTTCTTGCTTGAGCATCACCTAATAATGAACAAGAACCAACTTCAAAATATTTTTGTTGTCTTGGACTCCATGCTTCAACATCACAAGATTTAACTTTTAAATCAGCTAAATCCCCACTACAACATTCTAAAGTTCTAACCGAAATATCCATACTTCTAAAAAATTCAACTGTATAATTTAACATTTTATTATACCAATTCATTCCTTCTTCGCTTTTACATAAAACAACCATTTCTTGTTTTTCAAATTGGTGTACGCGATATATTCCTCTTTCTTCAATTCCATGAGCTCCTACTTCTTTTCTAAAGCAAGGAGAATATGATGTCATTTTTATTGGTAATTCTAATTCTTCTATTAATTGTCCTTTAAATTTACCAATCATAGAATGTTCACTTGTTCCTATTAAATATAAATCTTCATTTTCTATTTTATACATCATAGCATCCATTTCTTGAAATGACATAACTCCAGTTACTACATCTCCATGAATCATAAATGGTGGGATACAATAAGTAAAACCTTTATTAATCATAAAATCTCTTGCATAAGCAATAGTAGCTTCATGAAGTCTTGCAATATCGCCCATTAAATAATAAAATCCATTGCCACTTGTTCTTCCAGCTGATTCCTTATCTAATCCATTTAATCTTTCACATATATCAGCGTGATGAGGTATTTCATAATCTAAAACAAAAGGTTCTCCAAATTTTTCAATTTCAACATTTTCATTATCATCTTTTCCAATTGGAACACTAGAATCAATAATATTAGGAATCAGCATCATTTTCTCTTTTATACTTTTTTCTAATTCTAATTCTAATTTTGTTAATTCTTCTATTCTATCATTGTTTTCTTTAACTTGTTTTTTTATTTCTTCAGCTTCTTTTAATTTTTTTTCTTTTATTAATTGTCCGATTTGACTACTAATTTTGTTTTTATTAGCTCTTAATTGATCACCTTCTAATTTGGTATTTCTAAATTTGTTATCTAATTCAACAATTTCATCAACTAATGGTAATTTTTCATCTTGAAATTTCTTTTTAATATTTTCTTTTACTAATTCTTTATTTTCTCTTAATAATTTAATATCTATCATTATTTCACTTTCTTTCTATTTATTGTTAGGTTCTACATGAATTGTTACATATTTTATTTTTTGGTCATATTCTTTTAATTGTAGTTCTATTTCATCAGCTTTATCATGGGCTTCTTTAAGAGATAAAGTATCATTCATCATAATAGTTGTAACTAAATGATTATATGGTCCATTTCTCAAAATATGGATTTTTTTAATTTCTAGTTTATTATCATTACAAATAATATTTTTTAATTTTCCTATATATTCATCATCTATTAATTGTTCTCCTAATAATAGTCCGATATTTTCTTTTAAAATACTAAATCCAGTTTTTATGATTAAAAAGGCTATAATTAAAGAAGCTATTTTATCAGCATATTTTAAAATATCTAAATAAGTTGATAATTGCATAATTATTATTGATATAAACACACCAATTGAACTTAAAGCATCGCTTTTACTTTCTTTACCAGATGATATTAATATAGTACTTTTTTCTATATTTCCTTTTTTTATAATAAAATTAGCTAGTAAATATTTAGATATAATTGTTACAAATGAAACCGATAAAACCCATATATTAGGTATTTTATTTTGATTATTGATTGTTGAATAAATAACGGAGAATCCTAATATCAATATTATAATTGATATAATAAAACTTGTTAAATACTCTATTTTTCCATGTCCATATGGGTGTTTATCATCTTCTGGTTTTAATGAAAGTTTATTTCCAACTATTGCTATTACATCAGTTGATAAATCGCTTATTGAGTGTATTCCATCAGCTATTAAGGAATTACATTTTCCAAATATGCCACTTATTATTTTTAAAAGGGATAAAAACGTATTTACTAGCATACTTACAATCATTGTTTTTGTTACTATGTTCATTTTATCCTCCCTTTTATTTTATTTAGCTTGATACCAATTGGTTCCTGTTTCTATATCTACTTTAAGTGGTACTTTTAATTTATAAACGTTTTCCATTATTTCTTTAACAATTTTTGTTACTTTATCTTTTTCTTCTTCTAAAACATCAAAAACTAATTCATCATGAACTTGTAACATCATTTTTGATTTTATATTGTTTTTTTCAAATGATTTGTCTATTTCAACCATTGCTTTTTTTATTATATCAGCACTTGTTCCTTGAATTGGTGTGTTTAAAGCCATTCTTTCACCACTATTTCTAATCATGTAATTGGTATTTTTTAATTCATCAATGGTTCTTTTTCTATTGAAAAGTGTTTTTACAAAACCATCATTATAGGCTTGTTTTATTGTTTTATCCATATAATCATTTACGCCTGGATAAGTTTGTAAATAGTTATCAATAAAACTTTTGGCTTCACTTCTTGTTATATTTAAGTTTTCAGCTAATCCAAAGCTACTTATTCCATATATTATTCCAAAATTAACTGCTTTAGCAACTCTACGCATTTGTTTAGTTACATTTTGTTTATCTACTTTAAATATATCACTAGCTGTTTTCATATGAATATCTAAATCATTATTAAATGCTTGTATAAGTGTTTCTAAAGAAGCGATATGAGCAAGTATTCTAAGTTCAATTTGTGAATAATCGGAACTTAAAATAATTGAATTAGAACTTGGAATAAAAGCTTTTCTGATTAATCTTCCATATTCATAACGCATAGGAATATTTTGTAAATTGGGTTCAATACTTGAAAGTCTACCAGTTCTAGTTAATGTTTGCGTATAAATTGTATGAATTTTTCCATCTTCATGGATATAATTAGTTAAGCCTTCAATATAAGTACTATATAATTTTGTAAGCATTCGATATTCTATTATTAATTCTATAATTGGATGAGTTTGTCTTAATTTTGATAAAACATCGGCTGCTGTTGAGTAACCATTTCTACTTTTTTTTCCATGTGGTAGTTGTAGTTTTTCAAAAAGAATTTTTCCTAATTGGTTTGGAGATGATATATTAAATTCTTCACCTGCTAAATTATAAATATCTCTACTAACTAAATCAATTTTTATTTTTATTTCTTCTCCCATTTCATTAAGAATGTTTTTATCAACATAAATACCTGTTAATTCCATTTTTGCTAATACTATAGCAAGGGGAAGTTCAATTGTTTTATATAGTTCATCCATTCCTTCTTGATGAATTTTATTTAAATATTCTTCTTTTGTATCATAAATAAATTTAGCTTTTTTAATACAAATATCAGCTATTTGTTCTTTAGTGTGACTTATTTTTTTATTATCTTTTCCATAATATGTTTCATAAAATGGTATATCAAATTCATAAGTGTTGGCTAAATAAGCAATATCATCTTTAACATTTAATTCAAGCAAACTTCCTGCTAGCATGGTATCGAAACTAAATTTTCCAGGGTTTATATTTAATCTTTTTAAACTTACGTATGTTTTTTTTATATCATATGTAAATTTATTTAAATTTTCTAATGTTTTTTTATTTTTTAATTCTTCAATTATCTCTTTTGGAACAAATATACTTACATTTTTATTATATATAGCAAGTCCAATTGGATTAGAAATGTGGTAATTTGTATTATCTATTTCTAAATAAATACTATATTCTTCATTATAATCTATACTTTTTTCTAATTCTTCAACTGTATTTATTATTTTTAATTCTATTTTTTCTTGTTGTTTGTTAGTTTTTTCTTTTTTTCTAAGCAATGAATAAAATTCTAATTCTTCATATATATTTATTAATTCATCAGTTTCACCTTTATATAATGTATCTTCAATATCAAAATTAAGAGGAACATTTTTATCAATTGTTGCAATATCATAGCTTATATAAGCCATTTCTTTATCATTAATTAATTTTTCTTTTGTTTTACCAGTAATATTTTCAATATTTTCATAAATTCCATCTAATGTTTTATATTGTTGTAATAGTTTTAAAGCTGTTTTTTCGCCTATTCCTTTTACTCCCGGTATATTATCACTGCTATCTCCCATTAAGGCTTTTAAATCAATAATATTAATTGGTTCAATTCCATATTCTTGTTTAAATGAATCTTCATTATAACGAACATAATCTTTTTGTTTTAATAGTTTTATATCAACATCAGATGATATTAATTGTAATAAGTCTTTATCACTACTTATGATTGTTCCAATAAATCTTGGTTCTAAATCACAATATTTAGCAAATGTTCCAATTATATCATCAGCTTCATAGTTATCTATTTCATAATATTTTATTCCCATTTTTTCTAATATTTCTTTTGCAATAGGAAATTGTTGTTTTAATTCGTTTGGCGTTTCGATTCTTCCTTGTTTATAAAAGTCATATTTGTCGTGTCTAAAAGTTTTTCCTTTATCAAATGCTACCATTATATAAGTTGGTTTTTCTTCTTCAATTATTTTATTCATCATGTTTATAAAACCATATAATGCGTTAGTTGGAAATCCTTTACTATTTTTCATTAAATTTCCATTATAAGCAGTAGCATAGTAACTTCTAAATAATAAGTTATTTCCATCAACTAATATAATTTTTTCCATTTTTTATCGAGTAAATAATACTCAATGTTCACCTCCATTTGTATTACTTTATAAATTAAGTACTATTATTATTTTACCATAAATTTTAATATAATAAAAGTTCATTGATATTTTTTAATATATAAAATATTGTTAAAATTAAAACTCGAACTAATTGAAAAGTTCGAGTTTAGTATCAATTTGGTGGAGGATAACGGATTCGAACCGTTGACCCTCTGCGTGCAAGGCAGATGCTCTAGCCAGCTGAGCTAATCCCCCAATTAAATAAATGGTCGGGAAAACAGGATTTGAACCTGCAACCCCTTGGTCCCAAACCAAGTGCTCTACCAAGTTGAGCCATTTCCCGATATAATGGCGCACCCGAGAGGATTTGAACCCCTAGCCTTTTGATCCGTAGTCAAACGATCTATCCAATTGATCTACGGGTGCATCCTCTAAGATCTAAAAATATATGGTGGCTTCAGGTGGAATCGAACCACCGACACAAGGATTTTCAGTCCTTTGCTCTACCGACTGAGCTATGAAGCCATAAAAATGGCGGTTCCGACGAGAATCGAACTCGCGATCTTTTGCTTGACAGGCAAACGTGATAACCGCTACACTACGGAACCGAATGGTTGCGGAGGATGGATTTGAACCAACGACCTTCGGGTTATGAGCCCGACGAGCTACCAAGCTGCTCTACTCCGCGATATAAATTTCAAATTGGCGGAGAAAGAGGGATTCGAACCCCCGCGCCGATCACTCGACCTAACGGTTTTCAAGACCGCCCCCTTCAACCAACTTGGGTATTTCTCCACGTTTTTTAATGAACGAATTAATTGTATCATATAATCAAATAAGTTGTCAACCATTTTTTATAAAATTTTGATTTAATTTACATATTATTATATGTTTATATTTAAAATATTTAACATCATATGGAAATTTTATAATTAATATTGTATAATTTAATTATGTTCATGTAGTTCAAATGGATAGAACGTTTCCCTCCGAAGGAAAAGGTTGCAGGTTCAAGTCCTGTCATGAACACCATTTTAATATATTTTATCATTTTAGTTTTTATTTTTTAATATTTACTATAAATTTTTTTCTATTTTTTTTAAAAACATATTGACATGAACAAATATTTATTATAAAATGTTATTAGTTCGTTAAACGAATGTCATATGCCTGAGTGGCGAAATTGGTAGACGCACAGGACTTAAAATCCTGCGGAAGTCAAATTCCGTGCCGGTTCAAGTCCGGCCTTAGGCACCATCTTACAAATTAAGTCGATTTTATCGGCTTTTTTATTTTAAAAAAATGCCTTGCCAAATATCATAAAATTAATGAAAACATTATAAATAATATAGACAAAACCAAGCAAAATAAAAAACCGTTGAACTCAACGGTAAATAACATAATGGCGGAGTAGAGAGGATTTGAACCTCCGCGCCGATTACTCGACCTACATCCTTAGCAGGGACGCCTCTTCAGCCTCTTGAGTACTACTCCAAGAATGTAGTTTTATTGTACTATATTTTTTAAAATATTTCAATAGTTATTTGTAATTTTATTTATTTTTTTAATCTTTTGGGTTAAAAATTAAAGCAAAAACAAAAGAAAATACAATAGCAGATGTTATTCCTGAAGCTGTTAAATCAAACATTCCTGTCATAAGTCCCATTATTCCCATATCATTTGCTGTATGAATAGCTCCATGAATTAATAAATGTCCAAAACTAGTAATCGGAACTAAAGCACCTCCTCCAGCCCATAAAATTAATTTATCATAAATATTAAATATATCTAAAAATGAACCAATGACTACAAATATAGTTGTCACATGACCAGGCGTTAATTTAGTGTTATCTAGTATTATTTGTCCTATAACACATATAATTCCTGTAAAAATAAAAGAATTTAAATATATCATTCATCCACCTCCAAACTTATAGCATGAGCAATAGCAGGAATCGATTGTTTTTCATTAACCATAGTTGTTGACATCAACGCTCCAGTTGCAATTAATAAAACTCTTTTTAATTGTTTTTTATACATTTTATCAAATATATAACTATATGTTACTAAAGGAGCACATGCTGGTCCACTTGCTCCAGCATATACAGGTTGTTTTTCTCTATCGTATAACATTACACCTGTATCCTCATAATTTTGTAAATTTATATTATATTCAATTTGTAAATATTCTTTTAAAATTTCTTTTCCATAAACACCTAAATCACCTGTTAAAATTAAATCATAATAACCTACTTCTCTTTTTGTATCTTTTAAATGATCATATAAACATTTAGCCGCTGCTGGAGCCATAACTGCTCCCATGTGGTAGACATCTTTTATTCCCATATCAACAACTGTTCCTAAAGTAGCACTTTCTATTTTTATACCATTATTTGAATTACTAATATAAGCACTAGCCGCACCAGTTGAAGTAAAAGTGGTTGTTTTTGGTTTAGGTCCTCCATATTCAACAGGATACCTAAATTGTTTTTCAGCAGCATTATTATGTGAAGATGTACTTGTTATACAATTTTTAATTTGATTAGCTTCTAACATATTTGAAGCAACAATTAAACCTAATACACTTGTTGAACAAGCACCATACACACCAATATAAGGTATACCTAAATTAATAGCTGAATAATTAGATGCAACTAATTGATTTAATAAATCCCCAGATATATGAACATCAATATCAAATTTAGTTTTATTTACTTTATTTAAAAGTATATCAATACTTTCAGAAATCATTTTAGATTCAGCTAATTCCCAAGTTTTCTCTTTAAAATATAAATCATCGTAACTTTTATCAAAATACTTACTTAATGGTCCATTTCCTTCATAAGGTCCAGTTACTGTAGCAGTATTATTTATATAAACATTTTTGTAATTAAAAGTCATTTTAGCCTCCCATTATAATTAATCTTAATAATCCAAATAAATATGCACTAACAACACCAAAAATAATTACTGAACCAGCTAATTTAAACATATTAGTACCAATTCCAGTTACTAAACCCTCTTTTTTATATTCTAATGCCGAACTCATCATAGCATGAGCAAATCCCGTTATAGGAATTATTAATCCGCATTTAGCAAAATTAACCCATTTATCAAAAAATCCTAAACAAGTTAATAAACAACCCATAAAAATTAAAGTTACAATCATTAAAATAGAAGCTTCACTTGTTGAAATTGAAAATAAATAACTATATATATCAATTAATCCTTGACCAATCACTCCCATTATTCCTCCTATTAGAAAAGCTATTAAACAATTAGTTAAAGTATCTTCTTTAGGAGTGTGTTTTTTTACCATTCCTTTATATTTGTTTTTTTCCATAAAAAACCTCCTAACCTTATTATGATTAGGAAGTTTAATTTTTATTCATCAATTTCATTATCAATAAACTTTACATCCAAAAATTTTTTAGATGATAAAAAATCACACATATGAACAAATCGTTGATATTTATTACTAGGAAGTGGTAATACAATATCACTATAATCACTAGTATTCCACTCTCCCATATGCGTTGATATCATATCAGCAATTAATTTTTTTTCATTTTCTTTTAAATCTTTACATTCTAAAACATAATTACTAGCTAATAAAGGATGATCAAATTTTGTATATTTTTCTTTTGTTATACCACTTTTAAAACCATCGTGTAGTAGTAATGCCATTATTATTAAATCTTTATCATTATCATTAAATGAATGAGTTCCAATTGTATCATTATCTAATAATGTTTTAGCAATTTTAACAGCTACTTTAGTATGTCTTACTAAACCACCAACTCCTAAACTAAATGATGGGTGGTATTTACCTGTACTACTAGCTGGTATTTCATAAAAATAATCAGGTAAATTATTCAATAAATTCTCTATTATTCTTTTATGTTCTATATCTTTAATATAATTAATTTCTGTTTTAAATACATCACACTTCATCAATTTCACCTATTATCTCAACCAAAATACTATTTGAAATATATAATTTAGAAGAATCAATATATATTTTATTTTTATTTTGTTTTAATAATCCTTTCTCTATTAATTCATTTATAATTTTTATTTCTTTTATATTATATTTTTTATAAATGCTTTTGTCAATACCTTCTATTTTTCTTAACCCTAAAATAAATTCATTTTCTAAACTTTCTTTTTTTGTTAATTTATAACTATTATTTATATAATTTTTATTTAAATATTTAGTTAAACTAGTAGTATTATCATATCTAATATCATCAATATAACCACTTGCTCCTAAACCAAATCCATAATAATTTTCATTATTCCAATAAGTTAAATTATGTTTTGATTCATAATTTTTTTTTGAATAATTACTTATTTCATAATGAATAAAACCTTTTTTAGTTAAATAATTTTCAATTGTTTTATACATTAAAAAATCTATATCAGAATCAATTGGTTTTATATTATCTATATATAATTTAGTATGAGGTTCAATCATTAAAGAATATGTTGATATATGTTTAATAGGTAAACTAGTTAAAAAATCTAAATCTTTAATTAAAGTTTGAATTGTTTCATTAGGAATAGCGTAAATTAAATCAACATTTATATTATCAATGTATTTAGAAATTAATTTAATTTTTTCTTCAATTTGTTTTTTAGTATGATATCTTCCTAATATTTTTAAATTGTTTTCATCAATACTTTGAATACCAACACTTATTCTATTAACATTATATTCTTTTAATAATTTAATTTGTTCTAGGGTTATATCAATATTACATTCACAAGTAAATTCAATATCTTTGTATTTAAATATTTTAGTTATTTCTAATAATTTTTTTAATTCTAAATTATTTAAACTTGTAGGAGTTCCCCCACCAATATAAATACTTGTTATGTTATCATTTTTATATTTTTCTTTTATTTCATCTTGTAATGTATTTAAATATTTTAAAATCCATTTTTTATTATAATATAATTTACAAAAATCACAATAATTACAAATATTTTTACAAAATGGAATATGTATATATACACCTTTTTTCATAATAATCACTATAAATAGTATATCAAAAAAACATTTATTTTGGTATATAAAAACTAAAAATGCACAGTATTTTAAAAATATTGTGCGTTTTTGCTTTTTTTTGACATTTTTTGCCCAATGATTGGGCATTATTCATCTATTTTCAAAACTGATAAAAAAGCATCTTCTGGTATTTCAACTCGACCAACCATTTTCATTCTTTTTTTACCTTCTTTTTGTTTTTCTAATAATTTTCTTTTTCTTGATACATCCCCACCATAACACTTAGCTAAAACATCTTTTCTAACTGCTTTAATATTTTCTCGGGCTATTACTTTTGAACCAATTGTTGCTTGAATAGGAACTTCAAATTGTTGTCTTGGTATTAATTTTCTTAATGCTTCTACAATTGCTCTTCCTCTTTTATAAGCAAAATCAGAATGAACTACTATACTTAAAGCATCAACTAATTCACCATTTAATAAAATATCCATTTTAACTAAATTACTGCTTTTATAACCAATTAATTCATAATCAAATGAAGCATAACCTTTACTTAAACTTTTTAATTTATCAAAAAAATCATAAACTATTTCTGATAAAGGTATTTCATAATGAATATTTACTCTTGTTTTATCAATATATTCCATTGATATATAATTACCTCTTTTATTTTGACATAATTCCATAACTGGACCTATATAATTAGATGGTACGAATAATGATGTTCTAATGTATGGTTCTTTTATATCTTTTATTTTGACTTTTTCAGGCATTTTAGAAGGACTATCGATAGTTATAATAGTATCATCAGTTAAAGTTATTTCATAGATAACTGATGGACTTGTAGCAATTAAATCTATTCCAAATTCTCTTTCTATTCTTTCTTCAATAATTTCCATGTGTAGTAATCCTAAAAAACCACATCTAAAACCGAATCCTAAAGCTTGACTAGTTTCAGGTTGAAATTCTAAGGAAGCATCATTTAATTTTAATTTTTCTAAAGCTTCTCTTAATTCTTTATATCTTGAAGATTCAATTGGATATAATCCAGAAAATACCATTGGTTTCATCGGTTTATAACCTGGTAAGATAGTACTAGCAGGGTTATTTTCTAATGTTATAGTATCTCCTACTTTGACATCATTAATACTTTTTATACTTCCACAAATATAACCAACTTCTCCAGGTACTAATAAATCAGTTTTTTTCTCTTTTGGAGTATTGATTCCTAGTTCTACAACATCATAACAAGCATCAGTAGCCATCATTTTAATTCTATCGTTTAATTTAATTTTACCGTTAACAATTCTAGTCAATGCAACAACTCCTCGATAAGGATCATAAAAACTATCAAATATTAAACCTTGTAAAGGTTTGTTTATATCTCCTTTTGGAGAAGGAACTCTATCAATTATAGCTTCAACTAATTCTTTAATTCCAATACCATTTTTCGCACTAGTTAATATTATTTCTTTTTCATCAAAACCAAATGTATCAATTAGTTCTTGTTTTACTTTATCTGGATTAGCATTAGGTAAATCTATTTTATTGATTACAGGAATAATCGTTAAATTATTATCTAAAGCTAAATATAAATTAGCTAAAGTTTGAGCTTCTATTCCTTGAGCTGCATCGACAACTAATATTGCTCCTTCACAAGCTGCTAAACTTCTACTTACTTCATAATTAAAATCAACATGTCCAGGAGTATCAATTAAATGTAATATATATTCTTGATTGTTATATTGATATTTTAATTGAACAGCGTTTAATTTTATTGTTATTCCACGTTCTCTTTCAATATCCATACTATCTAATAATTGTTCTTGTTTTTCTCTTTCATCAATTGCTCCACATATTTCTAATATTCGATCAGCTAAAGTACTTTTGCCGTGGTCGATATGAGCGATAATTGAAAAGTTTCTTATGTTTTCTTGTTTCATAACAACACCCTTTAATAATTATATTTTATTTTAACAAAAAAAGCAACGATAATCGTTGCTTTAAATTCAAATTATTTTGCACAAGTTACTTTACCTGTAGTTAAGTTATTTGAACATTTATAACCATTCATTGAAGCAAATGTAACATCAGTTACTTTGATACCTCTGCCACCATCAGCAACATCTTTAGCGTTAGAAATTTCCCAAGTTCCTCCTGTAGGTTGTTCACCTGATACTGTTAAATCAGCTACATTTCCAGTTAAAGTTACAGTACCATCAGCACTATTCATTAAGTTTTCCATGTATTGCATTCTAACTGCATCAACTACACCGTATGTAC
>CAZTXU010000004.1:0-4648 GCA_964617705.1 uncultured Muribaculaceae bacterium | reverse complement strand
GATTAATGTAAAACCTTTTTTATTCATTATTTCACCACCTTTTATACTTCTTTTTATTTAATTTATAAAATTAAATTTGTAATACTAGCTTGATTTAGCACAAGATACTTTACCTGTAGTTAAATCATTTGAACATTTATAACCAGCCATTGAAGCAAATTCTACGTTTTCTACTTTGATACCTCTGTTACCATCAGTAACATCTTTAGCATTAGAAATTGTCCAAGTTCCAGCTGTTGGTTGTTCACCTGATACTGTTAAATCAGCTACATTTCCAGTTAAATCTACAGTACCATCAGCACTGTTCATTAAGTTTTCCATGTATTGCATTCTAACTGCATCAACTACACCGTATGTACTGTTTTCTAAAGCTTTTAATTTAGCATTTTCAATTACGTTGAAGATAATTGGAGTTGCGATTAAAGCGATGATAGCTAATACGATAATTACGGCTAATAATTCGATTAATGTAAAACCTTTTTTATTCATTATTTCACCACCTTTTATACTTCTTTTTTTTGATTTATAAAACTAAATTTAATTAATTTTTATAATATTAACTTGTTTTTGTACAAGTTACTTTACCTGTTCCTAAATCGTTTTCACATGTATAACCGTTCATTGAAGCAAATGTGACACCAGAAACTTTGATACCTCTGCCACCATCAACAACGTTTTTAGTATTATCGATTGTCCAAGTTCCTGCTGTTGGTTGTTCACCTGAAACTGTTAAACCAGTTACATTTCCACTTAAATCAACTTTACCACCACAGTTTGTAGTAATTGTTGTTGTACAATCTCTGCTACTATTCATTAAGTTTTCCATGTATTGCATTCTAACTGCATCAACTACACCGTATGTACTGTTTTCTAAAGCTTTTAATTTAGCATTTTCAATTACGTTGAAGATAATTGGAGTTGCGATTAAAGCAATGATAGCTAATACAATAATTACGGCTAATAATTCGATTAATGTAAAACCATTCTTTTTCATTCTTTTCTCACCACCCAACTATTTTAACTAACATTATTATAACCGAAATATGGAAAAAAAGTCAATATGTTTTTCACATTTTTCGACATTATTTTTTATATCTTTTTTTACAAATTAGATTTACCCTTTATTTGTAAAGAATTAATTTAATTTTAATAATATGTTTTTATATATTTTTTTTAATAATTTAAAACATAGATATTAATCTATGCCTAAATTTAATTCAATTTTGTTAACTTCATAATCTTTATCAATTGGTTTAATATTTAGATTTTCAATAAATAAAGTTGCTTTAAAATCTTTAATTGAACTATTAATAGCTTCTTCTAGTTCTTTATTTAAACTTAAATCTAGATTTTTAATTGGAGTTTTTAATGAAACATTATTTATTGTTTTTTCTCCTCTTGCTTGACTTATAATATTCATAATTAAATTTCCATTTTTAATTTCTGATTCAAAGTTAAATTTTAATGGTTTAATTTCAGTAATATGAATTGATTTTTGTTCTTTAAATAATTCTTGGTATATTTCTTCTGTAATAAATGGGAAGAAAATACTAAAGTCTTGTAATAGTTTATAAAGAATTATATAAACTGTTTTTTGGCCAGAATATCTAGGAATATCGCCAAATTCTTCAGGTCTATATAATCTATGTTTAACAATTTCAATATAATTATCACAGAAATTCCAGAAGAATTTTTCAAGAGTATTTAATGCTAACCCAACTTCATATTCATCTAAATATTTAATAAATCCTTTTTCCATTTCTTGGAAACTTCCTAAAATCCATTTATCAATATATTCAAAATTTTCAAATTCTTTATCTTCATAATCTGTTAAGTGCATTTCAATAAATTTAGATACATTCCAAATTTTATTGATTAATTTTTTACCAATATTCATTGTTTGTTCTGAAAAATAACTATCAATTCCAAGTCTACTAGTTGCAGACCAATAACGAATCACATCAGCTGAATACTTTTCTAATAAATTTATAGGTGAATTTTCTGAATTTGATTTACTTTTACTAATTTTTTCACCATTTGAATTTAAACCAAATCCGGAAATCATTACATTGTCCCAAGGTCTTTGATTAAAATGATAGAATGATTTAACAATTGTATAAAAATCCCATGTTCTAATAATGTCATGTGCATTAGTTCTTAAACTCATTGGTTTTAAAATCTCTTCATAATTTTCTTCTTCGCCATATTTCATATTAATAAGTGGTGTGACTGAAGAAGTTGCCCAAGTATCCATAACATCTGTTTCTGGAATAAATTCTTTACATCCACATTTTGGACATTTATCAATATATGGTTTATCAGCTAATGGATTAACTGGTAAATCTTCTTTTCTTGCAAAAATTGCTTCATCACATTCTTTACAATACCATACAGGAAATGGTACTCCAAAATATCTTTGACGAGATATACACCAATCCCAAGCAACATTATTAACCCATTCATCATATCTACTGTGCATATGTTTAGGGTGCCAATTAATTTCATTTCCAATTCTAATAAAATCTTCTTTATGATTCATAATATCAATAAACCATTGATTCATAACTGAATATTCTACTTCTTTTCCACATCTTTCATGAGTTTGAACTTCGTGTTCTAATTCTTCTATTTTTACAATATATCCACCATTTTGTAAATCTTCTATTATTTGTTTTCTAGCTTCTTTTATTTTTAATCCACCATAATTAGGTACTGTTTCTACTATTTTACCATCTTCAGTAAATATATATTTTAATGGTAAGTTATATTTCTTCCACCACTCAATATCTGTTTGATCTCCGAAAGTACAACACATAACAACACCAGTTCCTTTGTCAACTGCAACTTTCTCATCACCAATAATTGGTACTTCAACATTTATTACTGGAATACTTGCAGTTTTACCTATTAAATGGTTATGTTTTTCATCTTCGGGATTAACAAATACGCATACAATTGCCGGAAGTAATTCTGGTCTTGTTGTTGCTATTGTAAATTCTTCATTATCTTCAACAGTTTTAAAATTAACATAATTAAATGTTGTTTTAATTGTTTTTGTTTCTAATTCAGCTTGTGCGATTGATGTTAAACATTCATTGCACCACAAAGCTGGACTTTCTTTATGATAACAATGTCCTTTATTAATTAAATCTAAAAATGATAGTTGACTTACTTTTATAGTTGATGGACTAACTGTTTTATAATGAATATCCCAATCTGTACTAACTCCCATTTTACTAAATAATTCTTGAAAATCTTTTTCATATTTATCAGTTGTGTCATAACACAATTTAGAAAATTCTTCTCTACCTATTTCAGCTGCTTTCTTTCCTTGTTCTTTTTCAACTAATCTTTCACTTGGTAATCCATTATCATCAAATCCAAATGGATAGAAAATATTATATCCTCTTAATCTTTTATATCTAGCTATCATTTCCGTTTGTGAATAAGAAAATATATGTCCAATATGAATTTTCCCACTTACTGTTGGAGGTGGCGTATCAATTGAATAAACTTCCCTATGATCTGGTTTAAATTCATATATTTTGTTATCCTTCCAATAATTTAACCATTTTGTTTCTTTTTCTTGTGCATTATATTTTTTATCTAACATAAAATCTCTCCTTTTATATATTTATCCATATATTCAAAATATTTTTTAAATTTTTCTTTATTTTTTATATTATTAAATATTTTCCAAATTAAATTTGTTTTTTCTAAATATTCAAAACTATATTTAAAATTCAAATCATAAATCATTGCTAATACTAAAATAATTCCTTCGCTATGATTATTCACATCTTTTTTATTTATACATTGTTTTTTAAAAAATTGTCTTTTTATTTTTAAAGATATTTTTTCATCATCAGTAAGTAAATCATCAGTAGTTTTTAAGTAAAGGATATCTAATTTATCAGCATCTCTTACAACTTTACACATAGTTTCATTGTGTTTGCTTAAATTGTTAGGAATAGAATACTTATTGTGGTATTGAATTGCATCATATACTTCATCATAATTGTTGATATTTAAGTTGTAATCATTAATTTCATTTTCTTCAAACAATCTTTTAACAGCCATATCGCCGTGATCAAATGAATCAATATCTTTATATGTTTTATATTCTGTCCATTGCTCAAATCGTGAATAGTCATGTAATAATCCTGAAATAGCAGCAATTTTAGAATCATTATCATTAAATCCTGCATATTTAGCAATCAACATAGACAAATCCATGACTCGAAGTGAATGATAATATTTTTTTATTATTGCTTTTTCATTGATATCATATTTTTCAAAATGCTTTTTAAATTGTTCCTTTTCTTTCATATTTTCCTCCAAAAAAAACACATCCAATAAGGACGTGTTTAACGTGGTACCACCTTAATTTGTAGAATATTCTACCTCAAAACTATAACGCGTTACCGTAACAATCTACTTGATTTCAAATGTTCAACTCCCAAGCTACAAATAATATTTTTATTACTAGTTTCCACCATACACTAGCTCTCTTTAAATAAATAATAGTATTCCTCTTGTTCAATGTCTTTACATATTAATAATTATATATTATTTTTTTATATAAATCAAGTTAAATATGGCAATCGCTTAAAAATTATTAAATAAATCTATTGACAATCATTAAGAC
>CAZTXU010000003.1:5044-32568 GCA_964617705.1 uncultured Muribaculaceae bacterium | reverse complement strand
TTAATCCAATTAGTCCTAAAAGGATAATTATTCCTAACATTTCTATTAGTGTAAATGCTTTTTTCATACCATCACCATTATAATTATATAATATTTTATTTAATAAGTAAATTATTTGAATATAAGATGTGATAAAGTAGGAGTCTAGTTTCTCTCTTTGAATAAAAAAAAATTCAAAAACAAAAATAGTTTGTAATATGTAAATGTTAAGCTAATAAATATATATCATTAATTTATAACAAAAAACTATTTCTATAATCAAGAAATAGTTTTTATAATATAAAAAATTTATTTACAAGTAAAACCAGATTCTTCAAGGTCTTTTTTTACTTCTTCATAATTGATATCATTTAAATCAATATCTTCCAATTGTTCATCAGTTAATTTATTAACATCAATATTAGCTTTAAATGAAAGACTATTATCAGTTGTTTTTGTTTTTACATCAATACCTGCTTCTTTGTAATCATCAAATTTTTCAGAAAAAGAACTAGATAAATCTTCCATTGACATACCTATTGTTTCAAGTGTTTTTTTAGCTTCATCATCAACTTTAACACTCATTTCAACATTAGCTTTTTTTACATTTTCACCATTACTATCAAATTTATAAACTGTTTTAGCTTTCATTTCCATGCCAGATTCTGATTCTTCCATTGTACATGTCAATGTTTTACCTCCACAACCAGTTAATACTAATGTAAAACCTAATCCTAATAAAAACTTCTTCATAACTTACTCCTCTCTATCTATATTATATCAAATTTTATTTTTTTTACAATATTTAAAATAAAAATGAACAAACTATAATACTTAAAATAATACTAGCTAAATCAGCTAATAATCCTGCCCATAATGCATATTTAATTTTTTTTATACCTATACTTCCAAAGTAAAGAGTTAAAACATAAAAAGTTGTATCAGTTGAACCTTGAATAAAAGATGCTAATGTACCAATAAAACCATCTGGACCAAATTGTTCATATATGTTAGATAAAATAGCTAAAGAAGAAGTTCCGGAAATTGGTCTAATTAAAGCCATAGGAATTATTTCTTTAGGAATAAATTTAAATATATTTATATAATTTAATACATCTAAAATATTACTATTAACTAAAATATTAATGGCTAAAATCATAGCTAATAAAGGAGGAAATAATTTTAAAATCATTTCAAAACTTTCTTTAGAACCTTCAATAAAAGTATCATATAAAGGTACTTTTTTATAAAAACCATAAACAATTACAAATAAAACTAATAAAGGAATAATTAAATTTGACATTACTTCCTCCTTGCTAATAATCTATCAATTATTAAACCAATTAGTGTACCTAAAACACTTATTAAAAAACACATACCAACTATACTTGTTGGATTAGTGCTACCATAAGCGATTCTAAGAGAAATAATTGTAGTAGGTATTATAGTTATACCACTAGTATTTAAAACTAAAAAAGTAATCATTGACCTACTAGCTACTTCTTTATTATTATTTAATTCTTGTAAAGATTGCATTGCCTTTAAACCAAATGGAGTTGCTGCATTACCTAAACCAAACATATTAGCAATTATATTTGAACTAATATAACTTAGGGAAATATGACCTTTTGGTATTTCGGGAAATATATATTTTAAAACACAAGATATTTTATCGGATATTTTTTTTAATAAGCCTGATTCTTCAGCAATTTTACATATTCCTAACCATAAAGCCATAACGGGAAATATTTTTGTTACCAATGAAAAAGCTTTAGAAGCACTATCTAAAATAGTTGTATTTAAAATATTTAATTGATTAGTTAAAAAACAATATAAAATACCAATTAAAATAAATAATCCCCATATTTTATTTACCACATAACCAATCCTTTAATTTTTCAAAAAAACTTTTATTTTGTGTCTTATGTACGTATATATCTTGTTCATCAACCTTTTCATTATTAACTAATAATTTTACTTTTCCCACTACCTCACCATCACTAAAATTATTTTTTTTAACTAATTCATACTTTAATAAAACATTATTTTTTTCATTATCTTTAAGTAATAATTTAAATTCTCTTTCAACACTTAAATTATTATAATAATTTTCTCCTATAATATTTACTTGACCTTTTTTTAAAATACGATATTTTGTATAATTATTAAAAACTTCTTCATACATATTTATATGATCATAAAAATCATTTCCATCATTTAAAGTAACTATAACTAAATTAATATTATCTTTACTAGCTGTTGTAACTAAAGTTCTTCGAGCTATTTCAGTAAAACCTGTTTTTCCTCCTGTTGTATATTTGTAATTAAATAACAATTTATTTTTATTTGTCCAAGAATAATAATTCATATTTGTTTTAACAGTGTGTTTTTTTGTGCTGACAATTTTTTTAAATTCTTCATTTTTAATAGCATAACTCATAAGTAAAGCCATATCATTAGCTGTTGACATATTTCCCTTCTTTTCATCTAAACCACTAGGATTATTAAAGGTTGTATTTTTCATACCAATTTCTTTAGCTTTATTGTTCATTAATGAAACAAAATCATCTATATTCCCACCAACATATTTAGCAATAGCTAAAGCAGAATCATTACCACTTCTTAACATTAATCCATAAAGTAAATCCCTTAAGCTCATTTCCTCGCCTATTTTTATATATATACCCGAACCATATGCTTCATTTATTTCTTCACCTATTGTTACAATATCATCTAATTTATTTGATTCTATAGCTACAATTGCTGTCATTATTTTCCTTATGACTACATAATTGCCTATTATAGATAAAATTATTGTAGTCCCATATATACTTAATATTTAAAATATTTATATATATATCAAGAACTACTTTTTTTTCATTATGAGAAATGTCTTCTACTACAATTTTATTAATTAATAATTTAGATAGTTTATCAAAATTATCATTTATAAAATCATTAATATTTATTTGCTTTATTCTGAATATTACTGATGTTATATCTTTATTTTCTAACTCATTTATTTCATTAGTTAAACTTAATATTTCATTATTATATTTTTTATTTCTATTTTCAAATTCTTCTTTAGTAATTATCTTATCAATATATAGTTCAAGTAAATTTTCTTTTTTTAAATCTAAATTATTAATTTCTTTTTTTAACCTTTTTATTTCTATATCTGTACTACAATTAATATTCTTATAAATATTAAAAAGATTATTTTTTATATCATCAAAATTATTAATTAAATCACTAAATATATACTTAAAAATTTTATTTAATTCACTTTCATATAATCTCAGGCTTTTACATTCTTTTAGTCCATGAGTTACATATTCATTACATATCCAATAACTTTTCCCGTTATTAGCAATTCTTTTATATTTCTTATTATGATATTTACAATAAATAATCCCACTATAAGGATATCTTTTCATAAAAACTCTACTATCATTAATGTTTTTTAAATAATTAGTCTTTTTAGATTTTAATATTTTATTTGCTTTATCCCAAAGTTCGGCTGATACTATTGCAGGAATTTCACCATTACTATTCTTTATAATCCATTCTTCCATTGGAAGTCTAATTTGTTTTTTATTTTTATAATCTTTAGTCATTACAGTATTAGTACAATAAAAACCTTTATATTTAGGATTAGTTATCATTCTTCTTAAAGTAGTTATATGAATAAATCCACCCTTTTTTGTTTTATATCCCTCATTATAAAGAATTTTTGATATTTTCGCTAATCCATATTCTCCTGATGCATACATTGAATATACTTTTCTAATTAATATAGCTTCTTTTTCATTTATTACTAATTTACCTTTATTCTTTGTATAACCTGTAATAGCATTATTTCCAAGAACAACACCTTTTTCTTTTGACCTTTTCATTCCGAATCTTACTCTTTCAGATAATTTTCTAACTTCTTCTTGTGCAATAGATGACATTATTGTAAGTCTAAGTTCTGAATCAGGCAATATAGTATTAATGTTATCTGATAAAAATAATACACCGACATCATTTTCTAATAATTCCTGTGTGTATTTTATACTATCAACTGTATTTCTAGAAAATCTTGATATTTCTTTTGTTAAAATCAAATCAAAACATCCATCTTTAGCATCACTTATCATTTTCAAAAAATTAGTTCTATTTTTAATACTAGTTCCACTAATCCCTTCATCTATATATCCTTTAACATAATTCCAATTCTTATTATCTTTAATAAATTTTTCAAAATATAGAATTTGGTTGTCCAAAGAATTAAGTTGCACATCTTTATCAGTTGAAACACGTGCATAGAAAGTAACATTAAGTGGTATATTATAAATACTTTCCCCTTTAGATATTTCATTTCTAATTTTACATAAATCCATTAATTATCAACTCCTAATTTTTTTAATGTTTCATTATAAATTTGAAAACTAATATAATTATTTTCATATAAATATTCATTTAAAATAATACTAAGTTCATTAATTAGCAATTGCATCACCAATTAAATTTATTAAACAAAAAAAGAAATAATTACTAATTAATTATCACTTTTTTATACAAATTATTTATAAATATCTATTTGTTTTTTAATATAATCATTTAATTTTTTATCCACACAATATATATAGCATCCTTTTATCCCTCTAGTAAGCAATACTCTATATGTATTTTTAATTATCGTATCAGATATTTCTCTTGCCATTATTTCATTTTCTTTGTACATTTTTTTTATGCCTTTAAAGGATGGATCTGATGAGGCATGTTTTTGAAAATTAGTAAATACTTTCTCATTTTTTAAATATAAATCTTCACCAATAATTACTCCAACATAATCAAATTCTAATCCTTGTACTGAATGCACACATCCTGCTTCGTTTATAGAATCATCTATTGCAAAAGTTTGTTTTGCACCTAAATTCCAGCTTATACCATAATCTTCTATTTGAATATCATGATAATTAGTATTGTTAATTTCCTTTTTATTCCAATTCCAACAATAACCCGCTACAATTCTTGATTTACCATTTTCTATATTTTTAATTTTTATTAATGTTTCTAATTCTTGTGGTGTATCACATACTGCTATATCATAATTTATTTTGCCTGCATAATTGTAAGAAATTCCTAATAAATAATCAATAAATTTTAAATAATTGTCAGAGCCATTACATCTAAATTGAGATTCTAATTTTAACTCTATTATGTTAGTATTTAAACTTGTTGCCCATTTTTTTATTTCTGTTTTTGTACCAATATCATTTAAATGAACTTTTTGTTTTTCATCTATAAAAAATACAGAAGATTTTGATGAATTGATTATTTCTTTTATTTGGTTTTCACCATAATTATTAAATAATCCTGATTTTTCAGTTAAACAATGTGCTTCATCTACTATCAAAACATCAAAGATATCTTTATCTATTTCTGTATATGCACCAGATGTTTTAAATAAATTATCTATACTTGTCTTATTTAATGTTCCTTTTAATTTAGTTCCATAAATTACTCGTGGTGCTGTATTTCTAGAAACATATTGACATAATTTTCCCTGCTTAGTTAAATTGGCTAATAAGTTTACTGCAATTACAGACTTTCCAGTACCAGGTCCACCTTCCACAATAATTACATTCTTTTCTTCTTTTTTTATCGCCGACAATATTTCATCATAAATTATCATTTGATTATCTATTAGTTTAAATTCTTTATTTCCTTTTAATAACTTGTCTATATTTTCTTGTAAGCTTTTAGATGGCAATAATTTACTACTATCAATTTCTTTAATTATTGATAAGTTATCTCCATGCTTAAATTTTTTATTAATAAATCCAATTATTTTTTTTTCATCATTTTGAAAAAATATAGGTACTTCTTTAACTAATTCTGTAAATTTATCATCTAGTATTGGATCATTATTATTAGGTATATAATTATGCAAAATAGAACAAGCTTCTACAATAATGTTATTTTCTTGTATATTTTGATTAAAATCTTTTAATAGCATTTTATATGTCCAAGCTTGATATGATGGATGAACTACTTTTTTTAATCCATTCCCAACATACGTTTCTAATAATATATCACTATCTTCTATTTTATTTACTTTTGACCATTGTTTTAATTCAATAATAAGAACATTTTTTTTATTATCTTTATCATATCCACATAAAATAAAATCTATTCTCGAAGATGTCATTGGAAGATTATATTCTAATGATATAGTACAATCATTTGGAATATTAGTTAGTTTCAATATTTCACTCATATATTTTAAAGAATTTTCCCATGATTTTTTTTCTGAGGCTGTTGTTACTTCATATAACATTTTTTGTTTTATATTTTCTAAAATGGATGATATTTCATTATTTTTAATATTATTAGTAAAATCACTAACACTTGAACTATATAAAATCATATTACTTCCTCATTAATTTTTTTTGAAGGTTCTCACAGTTGTATGTTAAATATTCTCCTGTTATATATTCTGTAGAGTCAAATTTTCTCAAAATTTCATCTGTAAATTCTTTAGACCAACTTTGATTAGAATATCCTATAATTTTTTGATATGTTCCAATGCTTTGTAAATATTTTAAGAACATTTCATATGAATTAAATGACATCATAAATCTATTTCTACTTGTTTTCAATGGATATAGTCCAGCACTCATTACCATGTCATCCATTTCCTCAATGTTAAATCTTCCTATACTCTTATCATCACTGAAAATCTCAGACAAATATGCTTTGCCAGGTACTGAAAATAATATTTTACCTCTATCTGTAAGCATATTTTTTGCTTTTTTTAATGCTTCAATTGGATTATCCATATGATGTAATACATAACTAAATACAATTACATCATAATAATCTTTAAAATCATATTCCATAAAGTCATTATTAACTAAATTTATATTGTTTCTTCCTGTAAAAGTTCTATTTTGTGCTACCGATATCATATCATTGCTTATATCTAGTCCTGTTAAACTACAATTCAGATATTTATTATCTAATTTTTGTAAAATCTTCCCTGTACCACACCCTATATCTGCAATTTTTAAACCATCACTTACTGAAGACATCACTTCTTCTGTTATTGGATTTTTTATGCCATAATATGTAACATATTCTGCTTTTTGATCCCATTTTTTTGCAATATCATTATTAAATACTTTTTCAATGCCTTTTTTCTCAATACTAGTATTTAATCCTTTTATTAAATTATCTATTAATATAATATTATTTTTGACTAAGAATTCGCATTGCCCACCATACATAAAATGATGAATACATAATTTAATATTTTCATATGCTTGTTCAATATTATCATTCACTATTACATAATCAAAATTTTTAGCTATTTCTAAATTTTGTATATCATTTTTAATTCTTTCAATCGAGCGTTCCTTTCTTCTATTAATTAATGATTCTGCAGTTGGTGGAATTATTAATATCATGCAAGTATTAGAATTTTTTTCTTTCATTTCAAGTGCTCTATCCGGTGTTATTTGAAATATTACATTTTTCATAGTTCTGATATTATCCATATCTTCTTCTAAACTACCATAATAATTACCACCATATTCTTTAACATTAAACATTTCTTGTGCTTTTACCTTTTCTAAAAATGTTTCTTTGTCATAAAAATAGTAATCAAAACCATCCTTCTCTCCTTCGCGTGGTTTTCTCGTTGTGCACGTTGTAAACTTTCTAAAGTTATTATCTTTTAAAAACATTTCTGTTAATGTTCCTTTTCCAGCTCCACTAGGTCCACTAAAAACTACATTCATAAATATTTCGCCTCCTTTAAATTGCTTTATATTGTATCATAAATTACATTTTTTAACAAACAAAAAACAACTATTTATTAGTTGATTTCAAATCTATTTTAATTTCTTCGATAATATGTCCTATATTTCCTTCACCA
The DNA here is from genome assembly GCA_964617705.1 of uncultured Muribaculaceae bacterium. GTDB lineage: Bacteria > Bacillota_I > Bacilli_A > RF39 > UBA660 > Faecisoma. The sequence goes on along the minus strand of CAZTXU010000003.1, from coordinate 24,665 downwards.
GCATACTTATTCATATCAAAGAAATCATCTGTAACACTTACCCATTCTAGTTTATTTACTTCTTCAATTAATTCTACTTCATTTTTTAAAATTCCATAATAAACTTCTAATTCTTTATTCCATTTGGTATAAGTAAGGTTCATAAAATGAATTAAGTCTATATCATCTTTGGTTATATTAGTTTCTTCTTCCAATTCTCTATAAGCTTCATTTAACCCATCATTTTCTTTTTCTATTTTTCCTCCAACTAAATTGTACATTCCCATATATGGTTCTTTTGTTCTTTTACACATTAATGTATTTTTAATATTTTTGTCAAAAACAACAATTATATTCATTTTTTTCATCATGCATCCTCCATAATAATTTTATCTTATTTTACAAATTTTATCAATATTTTATTCCATATTTTGTTAAATAATATTTATATGTTTCATCAAGTACTTTAATTCATTAAAATAAAAATAAAATATGAACATAACAATTATATTTCATATAATAGTTTTTTAAAAAGACATTTTTATTATTTCTCAAGAATTACTTACTCATACTTATGTAGTCATTATTTTAGATATAGAAGCAACACTTCTAATTTCATTTGAATTATTTTGATATAATATTTGATTAGTATCAGTATCCATTAAAACAACACTTCTAGCTGATGAAGTAAATGCTGAAACATTATTTATACTAATTAAAAATATTAATATTATAAAAATTACTTTTTTCACAAAATCACCTATATAATGTTATGTAATTATTATTTGTTTTATTAAAATTTTAAAAATTAAATTTTTTAAATTAATAGTATTATTACTTTTAAAAATATTTATAAGAAATAGTTTTTAGTACAAAACAAATACCTAATGTCATATACTTCTTTTATTTTAAATATTAAAAGTAATGGAATTTACAAATTATTTAAAACTTGAAAAATATTAAGATATTTGATACAATGGTTATTGTTAGTTAGGAGTAAAAAATGAACAAAAATAGAAAAGATGGTAAGTATATTAAACCCGAAGATTCAATACATGCAATAATGCCTTATTTATTTAAAAACAGAACTGAAGCTGAAGTTTACATGAAAGCAGAATTTGATGTTACAAACTTAATAAAATATGTAGACAAATTAAATAAAGAAAATGAATTTCCGATTACTTATTTTCATGCTTTCACAACAGCAATTTCAAAAGTTATCTATAATAGACCATTACTAAATAGATTTATAGCAGGAAAAAGAATGTATGAAAGAAATAAAATTACAATGGCTTTTGTCGCTAAAAACAAATTTGAAGATAACGCTCAAGAAAGATTAATTATTTTAAATGTTAAAGAAGATATGAATTTAACTGATATAAGTAAATTCATTCAAAATAAAGTATCAAAAACAAGAAATGATGGAACAAATAGTATGAATGATACATTAAATTTTGTAACAAGTTTTCCAAGATTTATTACAAGAATTATTGTTAGATTTTTTAACTTTTTAGATTTTCATGGATGGGTACCAAAAAGTATATCCAATTCTGATAGTAATTATGCAACTGTATTATTATCAAATTTAGGAAGTATTAAATCTTCTTCTTGCTACCACCATCTAAATAATTATGGAACAAATTCAATCGTTGCAACAATTGGAGAAATACATAAAGTAAATTATTTAGATGATTTAGGTAAATTAAAACAAAAAGATGTAGTTGATATTAGTTTTACTTTAGATGAAAGAATAGCCGATGGATTTTATTTTGCTAAATCAGTAAAACTATTAGAATATATCATTAATAATCCAAAATTATTAAATGATAAAGTTAGTAAGGAAGTGGAATATGAAAATAGAAACACCGTGGTTAAGTAAATATGGTAATATAAAAAGCAGTTATGAATATCCAGATATAAGTTTAGTTGATTTTTTAGAAGAAACAGTTAAAAAATATCCTGATAGTATTGCTTATAACTATTTTGATAAACAAGCAACATTAAAAGATTTTTTTGATAAAATTATTGAATGTGCGAAAGCATTAAAAGCAATAGGAGTTGAAAAAGGAGATAGAGTAACAATTTGTATGCCAAATACTCCTGAAGCTATAACTTTCTTTTATGCTTTAAATATGATAGGAGCAGTAGCAAATATGATACATCCCCTATCTGCAGAAAGTGAAATTAAATTTTATCTAAATATATCAGAAAGTAAAGTTGCTTTAGTTATAAACGTAAGTTATGAAAAATTTAAAAATATTATTGGTGAGACAAAATTAGAAAAAATCATTATTGCTAGTCCAAATATTTCTATGCCAACCATTTTATCCATTGGTTATTATGTAACCCAAGGAAGAAAAATTAAAGTATTAGAAAATGATATGATAATGAATTATGATAATTTTATAAAACTTTCAAAAAAATACAAAAAAAATCCAAGAATACATACAAATGGTAAAAATCCAGCCGCTATTTTATATAGTGGTGGGACAACAGGAAAACCAAAAGGAATTGTTTTATCAAATTTAAATTTCAACGCTATTGCAATTCAAGGAAAAGCTATGTGTGATTGTATCGAACAAGGAGATAGAGTTCTTTCAATTATGCCTATCTTTCATGGTTTTGGTTTAGGTATTTGTATTCATACTGTAATTTGTTCAGGGGCAACAGCAGTTATCTTACCTCAATTTGATATGAATACATTTGATAAATTACTTAAAAAATATAAACCTAATATTATAGCAGGCGTTCCAACACTATATGAAGCATTATTAAGAAATCCAAAAGTTGATGAAATGGATTTATCTTTCTTAAAATGTGCGATTTCTGGTGGGGATAGTTTATCAATTAACTTAAAGAAAAAAGTTGATGAATTTTTAAAAAAACATAACGCTAATTGCCAAATTAGAGAAGGATATGGTTTAACAGAATGCGTTACTGGAACTTGTTTAACACCTAAAGAAATGTATAAAGAAGGAAGTATTGGTATTCCTTATCCAGATACCTATTATAAAATCGTAACACCTAATACACACACAAAATTAAATTATGGACAAACAGGAGAAATTTGTTTATCCGGTCCAACTGTTATGCTAGGATATTTAAATGAACCAAAAGAAACAGCTCACACTTTACAACTACACGAAGATGGACTAGTTTGGTTACACACAGGAGACCTAGGTTCAATGGATGAAGAAGGATTTATTTATTTCAAACAAAGATTAAAAAGAATGATTATTTCATCAGGATATAACATTTATCCACAAACAATCGAAAATGTAATTGATTCTCATCCAGATGTATTATATTCTACAGTTATTGGTATTCCCGATGATTATAAAGGTCAAAAAGTTAAAGCTTATATCGTTTTAAAAAATGGAATAACTCCAACTGATGAAATTCAAAATAGTATTAAAGAATTATGTTCAAAAAATATTGCAAAATACGCTATGCCGAAAGAATTTGAATATCGTGATTCACTTCCAAAAACTTTAGTTGGAAAAGTTGCATTTAGAGAACTTATAGATGAAGAAAAAAAAGGTAGTTAACTATCTTTTTTAGCACTCTTTATTGACAAGTGCTAAAAGGTGTAGTATAATGTTTTTTGTTAAAGGAGGGATAATATGAATGATCCATATCAAGAAAATTTAGAAAATGTTTTAGAAAAGTATGGTCGTGATATAACACAAGCAGTAAAAGACAACAAAATTGATCCAGTTATCGGTCGAGATGAAGAAATAAGAAGTATCACAAGAATTTTATCTCGTAAAACTAAAAATAATCCTGTTTTAATAGGCGAACCAGGTGTTGGAAAAACAGCTATAGTTGAAGGTTTAGCTAACAGAATTGTTAAAGGTGATGTTCCAAATAGTTTAAAAAATAAAAAAATATGGGAACTAGATATGGGAGCATTAATAGCTGGAGCTAAATATCGAGGAGAATTTGAAGAAAGATTAAAAGCTGTTTTAAAAGAAGTAAAAGATTCAGATGGAGAAATAATCATGTTTATTGATGAAATACATATGATTGTTGGAGCTGGAGCAATTGTTGGAGCAATGGATGCTGGAAACATATTAAAACCATTACTAGCAAGAGGAGAAATACATTGTATAGGAGCAACTACATTAAATGAATATCGAAAATATATCGAAAAAGATGGAGCTTTAGAAAGAAGATTTCAAAAAATTATCGTTAAAGAACCAACAGTTATTGATACAATTACAATTTTAAGAGGTCTAAAACAACGATTAGAAGTCTTTCACGGAGTTGATATTAAAGATAAAGCCATAATTGCCGCTGCAACTTTATCTGATAGATATATAACAGATAGATTTTTACCCGATAAAGCTATTGATTTAATAGATGAAGCTTGTGCTACTATAAAAGTTCAAATGGAATCTGTTCCAACTGATTTAGATAGTTTAACAAGAAATATTATGCAATTAGAAATTGAAAATCAAGCTTTAAAAAAAGAAAAAGATGATATTTCAAAAAAAAGAAAACAAGACATTGAAGAAGAAATAAATAATCTAAAAATTAAAGAAAAAGAACTTCGTGAAAGATGGGAAAATGAAAAAAATATCAATGTTCAAATTAACAAGAAAAAAGAAGAAATTGCTACTTCACATCATCAATTAGAACAAGCAGAAAATGTTTATGATTTAGAAAAAGCAGCAAAATTAAGACATGGTATAATTCCTAAATTAGAAAAAGAATTAGAAGAATTACAAATTAAAAATAAATCTGATATTTTAAGTGATTCAGTTGATGAAAATGATATTGCAGCTATTATTTCTAAATGGACAAATATTCCAATTAATAAATTAGTTGGTAGTGAGAAAGATAAATTACTTAATTTAGAAAATAATATGTTAAAAAGAGTAAAAGGTCAAAAATGAAGCAATTAAATTAGTAAGTGAAGCTATTTTAAGAGCAAGAGCAGGAATTAAAGATCCTAATAAACCTATTGGTTCATTTATTTTCTTAGGTCCAACTGGAGTTGGTAAAACAGAAGTTGCTAAAACTTTAGCTTATGAATTATTTGATGATGAAAGACATATGATTAGAATTGATATGAGCGAATATATGGAAAGTCATTCAGTTGCTAGATTAATAGGTTCACCTCCAGGATATGTTGGATATGATGATGGTGGGCAATTAACTGAAGCAGTAAGAAGAAATCCTTATAGTATTGTTTTATTTGATGAAATAGAAAAAGCTCATCATGATGTATTTAATATATTATTACAAATACTCGATGATGGTAGAATAACTGATTCTCAAGGTCGAACAGTCGATTTTAAAAACACAATTATCATTATGACATCTAATTTAGGTAGTGAATTTATATTAGATAAAAATGATAAATCTGATGAATTAGTTATGAATGAATTAAGAAAAACTTTTAGACCTGAATTTTTAAATAGAATTGATGAAATAATTATTTTTAAATCACTAAATAAAAATACAATTTATGAAATATTAGATAAAATAATTAATGATATTGAATTACGTTTAAAAGACACAAATATAAAAATTAATTTATCAGATAAAGCAAAAGATTATATCATTGATAACTCATTTGATTCAATGTATGGAGCAAGACCAATTAAAAGATTCGTTACAAAAACAATTGAAAATAAACTAGCTAATTCTATTATTAATAATGAAATAAAACTTAACTCTAACATTTTCTTTGATGTTGAAAACGATGAATTAATTATTAAAAAAATCGATTAAAAAAAACTATGAAAATAGTTTTTTTAAATTGTTTTTTGTTTATCTTTTTTTACAAATTGTTTTAATGGTTCAGTTAATTCTCCAGTATAAACAATATCTAATTCATGTAAAGCTCTTGTACTAGCTACATATAATAATTTCATATCAAGTTTACTATCATGAGAATATATATTTTCACTAGCATTAGCAATAATAACAGCATCAAATTCTAAACCTTTTGACAATTGATTAGATATTGTACAAACATTAAATTTATCATCAGATACATCATCTTTATCAGTTACATTAAATATATTTATTTTAAGTTCTGATAAATCATCATTAATATATCTTGATAATAAATCAGTTTTACTTATAACAGCTATATTTTTATAGCCTTTTTCTTTATATTCAATTAATTTATTAGCAATATGTTCAACTGCTTGTTTATCATTATCAAATCCACTAAATGTTACATTTTGACCTTCTCTTACTACTAAATCTGAACCTTCTAAACCAATACTTTCAGATATAGCATCTGCAACTTCCATAATTTCTTTTGTTGTTCGATAACTTTTATTAAAATTAATTATTGTTCCTTGATTATCAAACATTATTTCATTTACTTCATCCCAATTATCAATTCCTCTATAATCATAAATTGATTGAGCTAAATCACCAAATATACTAAATGTTGCATTTGGTAAACAATTTCTTAAAACATAAAAATTAAATTGTCCTAAATCTTGAGCTTCATCTATTACAACATGTTTAATTCGTTCAATTTCTCTATTAGGACTTATTTTTAATTTTAAATACAATAAAGCTGATAAATCTTCAAAATCATATGTTTTATTTTTAATATTATTACTTGTTACTTTTTTTAACTCATTTATTTCTTTATAACCATATATATTTAATTCAGGTAATAAAGATATAAAAATTTTATATAATTTTGTTGGTTCAATAACAACTTTTGAAAAATATTTTCTAATAGTTGATTTACATTTTTTTGCTATTTCATTTCTATCTTTTGAAAACATTAATCTTAACTTTTGTTTTTCTTCTAAAGTTGCATTTTGAAATAATTCATTTTCATATTGACTATATCTTGAAATAATTTCATCTTGTTTTTGAGTTATATAATATACAACTAATTCAATAACATTTTCAATTCTATTGTGTAAGCTACTATATTGTAAATCTTTAGTTTTATTAAATATTGAAGCCATTTCTTTTTCTGTTAAAACAACAAAATCACCTAATTTTAATGGTTTTGAAACTATATTTTGTAAATACATTTCTAAAAATAGTTCTAACATATTTTTATATTCCATTGAACATTTAAATTTGTCAATATTAGTATTTAATTTATTAGCTATACTAGCAGTTATTTTTTTATTAGAAGAATTTATTTCTATATCTTCATTAATATACATTTTAGCAAATTCTTCAAATGTTGTTTGTTTTACTTCAGAAACATCTAAATTTGGTAAAACTGATTTAATATATTTTATAAAAACTGGATTAGGTCCAATAACTAAATATTGACTTTGTTTTATAGTATTAATATAATTATATACTAAATAAGCTATTTTATGTAAAGCTACTGTTGTTTTACCACTTCCAGCAACTCCTTGAACAATTAAATTTTCAGATATTGGTCTTCTAATTACATCATTTTGTTCACTTTGAATAGTTGCAACAATTGTTTTTAATCTTGAATCATTATTATTATTTAAATATTTTTGTAATAAATTATCACTAGATACTAAATCAACATCAAAAAACTGAATTAAATTTCCATCTTCTATCTCATATTGTCTTTTTAAACTTACATTTCCTTTTATAGTTCCATTAGGTGTTTTATAAGTTGATTTACCAACAGAAGAATCATAATATAAGGAACTAATTGGGGCTCTCCAATCAGTAATTACTATTTTTCCGTTTTTACTGATACCATTTCTACCAATATATATTTCTTTTGTTTCTTCGTTATCTGGTTTAAAATCAACTCTTGCAAAATAAGGATTTTGTTGTGCGTTATTTAAAACTTGAATATGATTTTTTTTATTGTTAGCAACTCTAAATCTTTCTTGGATATCACTAAAATAATCACTATATACTTTTGCTAAATCTTTTTGTTCTTGTTCTAATAAATCTGATATAATTTCAGTAGTTTTTTTTAATTTTTGTTGTTCTTTTTCAAATTCGCTCATTCAATCACCTTCTTTTAGTTAAATATTATAACACTACTTTAATTAATAATCAACTTTTTATATTATAAAAAACAACTAATTTTTTAGTTGTTTTGCTACATTAATAGCAGCTATTGTAGCTTCACTTACAGCAGTTGTTATTTGATATACATCTTTTAAAATTATATCGCCACAGGCATATATATCATCATTTGTACTTTTCATATTTCTATTGACAACAATATATCCATTTTTTATTTTTACATCTTTAACAAAATCAGTTTTTGGTTCATATCCATTATAAACAAATACTCCATCAGTTTTAATAACTTCTTTATCGGTTATTATTTCTTTAACTATGTTTTTTTCTTTAGTTATTAATTTCAATGAATTTTTTTCTTTTAAAATAATATTTTTATGTTCTTTTAATTTTTCATAATTTATTTCTTCTTCACTTATAAGTGTTACTTGATTACAAATATTTGCTAAATAGATTGCTTCATCAAAAGCAAGCTCACTTTTTCCAATTACAACAACATTTTTATCTTTATATAAATTACCATCACATAAAGCACAATAACTTACATTTTCTAAATTTTCTAATAATTTTAAATGTTTTGGTGGTCGTCCTGTTGCTATAATTATTTTTTTTGCAGTTATTTCTTCTTTATCAGTTATTATTTTATTATTTTCTATTTTTAATACTTTACCATACTTAACTAAAATATCTAGTTTACTTATTTGACTAAAAACTTTAAAAGCTAATTCTGGTCCTGATATTTCTATAAAACCTGGATAATTACTAATATTTTTTATTTTGTTTAATGTTCCTCCAGGAGCATCATAATCTATAATACAAAAGTTAATGTTTGCTCGTTTTAGATAAATAGCTGCTGTCATTCCTGCTATTCCGCAACCTACTATAACACAATCAAAATTTGACTTCATCTAAATCCCTCGTATTATTATATTGATTATCAAATCTTGAACCTAATCCTTTTACTATAAACATAATCAATCCAATAACAAAGAAAGCAATTGATACTATTTGAGCTACTTTTAAATCATTAAACATTAAACTATCTGTTCTTAATCCTTCAATGAAATATCTTCCTATTCCATACCACATTAAATAGATAGCTGTTGTTTGACCTACTTTTTGATATTTTCTTCTTCTAATTATTAATAGTAATATAAACCCTAATATACACCATAAACTTTCATATAAGAATGTAGGGTGGTAGTAAAGTCCATTGATATACATTCCATCAATAATAAATTGTGGTAGATGAAGATTTTGTAAAAATTCTAATGTTACAACCCCACCATGTGCTTCACTATTAAAGAAATTACCCCATCTTCCAATTGCTTGACCGATAATTAATCCAGGAACAATAATATCCATTAATCTAAATGTATTTACTTTATATTTATTACTATAAATTATTAAGAATATAACACCAAGTATTATTCCTCCATGGATGGCTAAACCACCTTCCCATATTTTAATTATATCAATTAAATTTTTACTATAATATGACCAATTAAAGGCAACATAGTAAAGTCTTGCTCCAATAACTGAAAATATAATTAAAAATAATATTAAATTTGTCATGAAATCATCTGTTAATTTATTTCTTTTTGCTTCTTTCATAACAATTGTACCACCTATTAATAATCCTAAAAAAATCATAATAGAATACCAATAAATTTTAATAAAACCTAAATCAACTAAAATCGGATTCATATTTAACCTCTTTTCTCTTTTAACATTATAACATTTTATTCTATAAAAGTAAATTATTCACTTTTAAGTTCAAATAAAATATCTCTTAATTCTAAAGCTCTTTCAAAATCTAATTTAGATGCTGCTTCTCTCATTTCTTTTTCAACTTTAATAATCATTTTCTTTTTATCTTCTTTACTTAATTTGATATTTTCTTTTGAATCATCTTTATTACTTATAACTTCTCTTATTTCTTTAATTATTGTTTTTGGAATTATATTGTGTTTTTGATTATATTCTTCTTGGATACTTCTTCTTCTATTAGTTTCATCAATAGCTATTTGCATTGATTCACTTATTATATCTGCATACATTATAACTCTTCCATTTTCATTTCTTGCTGCTCTTCCAATTGTTTGAATTAAACTTTTTGAACTTCTTAAAAATCCTTGTTTATCTGCATCTAATATAGCAATTAAACTAACTTCTGGAATATCTAATCCTTCTCTTAATAAATTTATTCCTACTAATACATCATATTTCCCACATCTTAAATCATGAATTATTTGTAATCTTTCTAATGTTTTTACTTCAGTATGAAGGTATGCTACTTTAATATCTAATTGTTTTAAATAATTTGTTAATTCTTCTGCCATTCTAATAGTTAATGTTGTAATTAATACTCTTTCATTATTTTCAATGCAATTATTTATTTCTGATATTAAATCATCAATTTGTCCTTTAGATTTTCTAACATCTATTTTAGGATCTAATAATCCAGTTGGTCTAATTATTTGTTCTATATATTTATGATTTACTTTTTCTAATTCATAATCTCCAGGAGTTGCGGATATATATATTGCTTGTTTTATTTTATTTTCAAATTCTACAAATTTTAATGGTCGGTTATCTAACGCACTAGGTAAACGAAATCCATATTCAACTAAACTTTCTTTTCTAGCACGATCGCCGTTATACATACCTTTTACTTGAGGAATAGTAACGTGTGATTCATCTATTACTAATAAAAAATCATCACCAAAAAAATCAATTAATGTTGTTGGTGTTTCTCCAGGTTTTTTTAAAGCTAAATGTCTTGAATAGTTTTCTACTCCTCGACAAAATCCTGTTTCGCTTAACATTTCTAAATCATAATTAGTTCTTTCATTTAATCTTTGATATTCTAATAATTTATTATTATCTTTAAATTTTTTTAATTGTTGTTCTAATTCTATTTTTATATTTTCAATAGCTATTTTTAATTTTTCTTCGCTAGTTACAAAATGACTAGCTGGAAATATAGAAATAGTTTTTTTCTTTTGAATTATTTTTCCAGTTATAACATCAAATTCACTTATTTTATCTATTTCATCACCAAAAAAATCTACTCTAATTCCTACATTGTGTTGGGAAATAGGAATAATTTCTATTATATCTCCTCTTACTCTAAATGTTCCTCTTTTAAAATCTATGTCATTTCTTTCGTATAACATTTCAACTAATTTTTCTAATATTTTGTTTCTTTCAATGCAATCTCCAACATTTAAAGTTAACATTTTATTTAAATATTCTTCTTTTTCTCCAATTCCATATATACAAGATACAGATGCTACTACAATAACATCTTTATTATTTAAAATTGAAGCAGTTGCTGAATGTCTTAATTCATCTATTTCATCGTTTATTGAAGCATCTTTTTCAATATAAGTATCTGTTTTAGCAACATATGCTTCAGGTTGATAATAATCATAATAAGATACAAAATATTCAACATGGTTATTTGGAAACAATTCTTTAAATTCAGCATATAATTGTCCAGCAAGTGTTTTATTGTGAGCTAAAACTAGAGTAGGTTTATTTACTTCTTTTATAACATTAGCAATTGTAAAAGTTTTTCCTGTTCCTGTTGCCCCTAATAAAACTTGGTGTTTTTGTCCACTTTCAATTCCTTTAACTAATTCTTCGATTGCTTGTGGTTGATCACCACTTGGTTTATATTTTGATATTAATTCAAACATTTTTATTTCCTTTCATACGTATTATAAATTATTAGCAATATCAACAAATATAGGTATATCTAATTGTTCAGCTCTTACTTGTAAATCAAAATTATATTTGTTTAATACTTTTTCTATTTTATTTAAATCATAATCTTTTAAGTTATTTTTAATTGTTTTTCTTTTTTGTTTAAAACTATCTCTAACTAATTTAAAAAATAATTGTTCATTTTTTACTTTTAATTTTTCTTTTTTAGTAAATGATACTACTATACTATCAACATTTGGTTTTGGTACAAATACATTTCTAGAAACATCACATATTTTTTTTATATCAAAATAATAATTTAAATATACACTTAAAGAATTATAGTCTTTAGTATTTGGTGTGGCTTTAAATCTATTTCCTACTTCTTTTTGAACCATTACTACTATTTTATCAATATCTAATTCTTCGATTATTTTCATTATAATTGGTGTGGTTATGTAGTAGGGTAAATTTGCTACAACATATAATTTTTTATAATTATATTTTTTTATTTCTTCTTTTGGATTAGACAATAAAAAATCTTCAAATTTAATTGAAACATTTGTTAAATTTGATAAATTATTGTCAAGTATTTCTTTTAAACTATTATCTATTTCATAACATAAAACATTTTTAGCTTTTTGAGCTAATTTATATGTTAATGAACCACTTCCTGGACCTATTTCAATAACTAAAGTTTCTTTATCTATTTCACTTTTATTTACTATTTGGTTAACTATGTTTTCATCTGCTATGAAATTTTGTCCAAACTTTTTTTTAAAATTAAAATCTTTTATTTTTTTTGGTGAATAATCCATAATATCACATCCAATTATAATTATAACAAAAAAATGAGATTTTACCAACCCCATCTTTGTACACTATAAACTACTTTACCACTCATATCTGTTGTTTTTGGTACTTTTTCATCTTTCTCTGTACTATAAGCAACATCAAAATGATATATTCCTTCACTATAGTGTTTTCGCATATCATATCCTGTATCTAATACTATTCCCGTAAAATTACCAATACGTGAATTTTCAACTTTTACAATTGTACCACAAGGAAATTTTGATAAAGCAGCTGCTAATACTCTAACTTCTCCAAAAGTTTCATCGTTGTAATAAATTCCATCTTTTATTAAATTAAAACTTTTTTTATCGACAGTTCTACAAGCAACATATCCTCTTCCTGAACAAGTTTTACAATCTGGACCATAACCAGTCATTATTCCTTTGTAAACACCATAGGCTCCAGTTCCTACTTCAATTACCTCATTAACAACTTCTTCAATAATTACTTCTTTTCCATTTTCATCAATAAAAGATAATCCATTTTCACCTTTAGTGATTGTATTGGAAATATTTTTAGGAATTTTTTTGTTGTATATTTTTTCTGTTTTATATTCTAAAATATTTGTAACAACGTTAACTTCCATATTAGCATTATTATTTGTTATAGCATACTTCTCATTTTTTATTTCAAAGTCAAAAAGTGAGATAATTGATATTAAAACTATGCTTATCCATTTTCCTACTAATTGTAGTAAATACAGACTCATTTCTTCACCTCAAATTAATAATATACTTTATTCTAGCACATTATATCGTTTAAGTCAAATTGACGAATTGCTGTTTCAGTAGTGGTAGTTAAAACTTCATCTATATTGATACCTTTAATTGAAGCTATTTTTTGAGCTACATAATATACATTATAAGGTTCATTTCTTTTTCCTCTATATGGTTCTGGAGTTAAATAAGGGCTATCAGTTTCTAAAACAAAATGTTTTAAATCTATTTCTTCAACTATTTTTTGATTTTTTTTAGCATTCTTAAAAGTTACTACTCCACCAATTCCTAAAACAGCTCCTAATTCAATAAATTTTTTAGCCATTTCAATACTACCAGAAAAACAATGAATATCTATTTTTAAATCTTTTCCATATTCTTTTAATATTTCATATGAATCATTTATAGCATCTCTTGTATGAACTACGACACATTTGTTATATTTTTTAGCTATTTGTAATTGTTTTATAAATAATTGTTTTTGTTGTTCTTTGTTTTCTTTATTCCAATAATAATCTAAACCTATTTCTCCTATACCAACTATTTTTTTATTATTTATATTATTTTCTATAATTTTAAAACTTTCATTGGTTATTTTATCTATTTCTTCTGGATGGATTCCTAGTGTGCCATAAACATTATCGTATTTATTACACAATTCAATTATTTTTAAATTGCTTATATCGTTAGTACCACTTACTATTATTTTATGTCCTTGCATTTTATTTATTACTTCGTTTATATCTTCATAATCATCTATATGACAATGAGTATCTATCATATTAATCACCCAATATAATTATACTTTTTATAATAAATTAATGCAAGAAAAATCTATCGATGATTTTTTCGATAGATTATTATATATTGTATTGCTATAAAAGCAACTCCTACTAAATAAATTACATCACTAATTTTAAATTCATGAATCAAACTACACACGGCTAAACATATTGGCATAAATATCAACAACGAGCCAAACAATACATCTTGTTTTTTTTCATCCATTTTTATTCTCCTTTAGTGTACATTTCTACTATAACATGAAATTAAATAATATGCCAATAGAATTGTAAATCAAATTTCGACATTTTACTAAAGTTTACATTTCAATATTTTTTCTAATAAATTCACTAATTATTTGCGTTATTTTAAAGGTTGTTTCATCGATATTATTTTTTTTAGATATTATCATTACTGTTCCATTACAATCACCATTAATTATTATAGGTGAAATAGCGTAAGTACATTCAATAGAAAAATCGTCAGTTATTTTTAGTTGTTTTAGGTGTTTTTCAACCATTTCTTCTCTTCTTTCAATTTTATTTTCAATATCTGTACTGATATCTTGATTATTTAATTTTTTCTTTAGTTCTCCTGAAGCTGCTATTATTTTATCATTATCAACTATTATTATATTTTCTTTAATATATGTTTGAACTGAATCGCATAAATCTTGAGCAAATGATTCCATTTTTTTTAAAAGAGAATGTTTTTTTAAAATGATATTTTCATTGGTATCTACATATATTTCTAAATTCTCTCCATCTTTAATTCTGAGTGTTTTTCTTATTTCTTTTGGTATAACAATTCTACCTAATTCATCTATTCGTCTGACAATTCCTGTTGCTTTCATATAAACCTCACTTTCTTTTTGTATTTTGGTTTATATAATTTATTTTATACTAAAAAAGAGTTTATTAAATTATTTTTATAAAAACTCTTTTTTTATTTTAATTAATAGATTCTTTTTCATATCTTCTAATATATAATCAGCAACTTCAAAAGAAATTTGTCTTTGATTTTTATTAGTGGTATCAAATAATTTAAAATTAATTTTTTCTTTTTTTGATAATTTTTCCATATTTAATAATGATCTATTATATTCATAAATATTATTTTCATTAAGAAAACTTCTTTTTTCTAATGATAAGTTTGTTTGGTAATCTCTTTTTAAGGATGTTAATTTATCGGTATATGTTGAAACAATAATATTTATTTTTTCTTTAATTAAAGGAATATATATTTTTTTATAATTACTATATTCTTCTTCAGTCATTTCATTTTTTAAAAATAATCTATCAACCCATATAAGTCGATCAAATAATGATCTATCAATTATAATAATATCGGGATTTCTATCTATTGCTTCATTTAATTGTTTTAATACATATTTTGGTATTTCTGTATTAATTACACTTTTAGGTTTATCTTTTAAAGTATGATATATTTCATTTTTATATTTTTCTGATGTTGTAAATTCTTCTAAAATTTCTATAGAAAATCCTTTCTTTTTAAAGAAATCTTTTAAATTATTAATTAAAGTAGTTTTTCCTGTTCTTGGAGTTCCAGTAAATTCTATTATATATGGTATTTTATCTGATAATATTTTTTTTAATTTAAATATTTCTTCTTTTTTATGGTGAATTTCGTTTAATTTATTGTATTCACAAATGTTATCTTTAAATATTACATCTTTTATATAATTATCGTTATTATCAAATAAATAATCGATTAATTCTTTTAATCTTTGAAACATTGGATGATTTTCTTTGTTATTTGTTAAACTTTTATAAACTTCTGTATAATACCATTTTTGTGAATCGTAACCTCTTTTAAAAGCTGAAAAATCATGTTTTCCTTTTATTCCAAATAATATTTTTAAGTCTTCAAGATTACTAATTTTATCAGCGCATATAATTGCTTTATGTCTAATATCTAATTTTTTTATTTCTTCTATTGTTTGTTTTTTTCTTTCTTCCCACGGTAATGATTTATCTTTTTCTGATGCGGTATATACTAAAGAAGCTATATCTTCACCAAATTTATTTTCAATATCAACAAATTCGTAAGATGTATCTTCTACAACGTCGTGTAGGTATCCGGCAGCTATAACGTTAGAATCAAATTCATATTGTTTTAAAATATTGGCAACATCAATTGGATGAACTATCATTGGTTTTTCTGAATCACTTTTTCTTATTTGTCCTTTATGAGCTTTAATGGCAAATTTTTTTGCTTCTAATTCTATATTCATATTACCTCCTTCAATAATTATAACATTTATTTATAAAAAGAAATACTTGATTTAATTTTTTTATTGAAAAAAAGGTTATTTCAACCTTTAATCTCTTATTTTTATATGAGTTTCTCTTAATTGTTTTTCAAATACTTCACCAGGACAACCCATCATAGCATCCGCACCGTTTGCTCCTAGTGGGAATGCAACCATTTCTCTTATATTTTCTTCGTCTTTTAATAACATTAAAATTCTATCTATTCCTGGTGCCATACCAGCGTGAGGAGGGGCTCCATATTTAAATGCTTCATATAATGAAGGGAATTTAGATTTGACTACTTCTTCATCATATCCAGCTATAGCAAATGCTTTCTTTAATATTTCTGGACTATGGTTTCTAACTCCTCCACTTGCCATTTCATATCCGTTACATACAAAATCATATTGGTAAGCTAAAATATCATAAGGGTCTTTAGTATTTAAAGCTTCTAAACCTCCTTGTGGCATTGAGAATGGATTGTGTGAAAATTCTATTGTATTTTCTTCTTCGTTTTTTTCATAGAATGGGAAATCATTGATTATACAAAATTCATATTTATTTTTATCAATTAAATCTAATTCTTGTCCTAATTTTGTTCTTAATAGTCCCATCATTTTTGAACATTTATCTTTATTTTCGTTGGCAATTATAAATAAAACATTTCCTTGATTTAAAGATAATTTATTTTTTAATTCTATTCTTATTTCTTCGTTTAAAAATTTATCTAATGATGATTTAAATGTGTTATCTTCTAAAACTTTTATATATCCTAAAATCCCACCAATTGATTTAACATATTCTTCTATACTTTTAAACCATGAATTTGATTTTTCAATGTTTTCTACTTTTATTCCTCTTATTGTAGTATTTTTAAATGGTTCGAAAGATGATTTTGATAATATTTCTGTTAGTTCTTCTATTATTAATGGGTTTCTTAAATCTGGTTTATCTGTTCCATATTTTAACATTGATTCTCGATAGGGAATCCTTTTAAATGGAATAGGCGTTACTGGTTTATTTCCAAATTTAGTAAATGTATCATAGAATACTTTTTGACCAACTTCATAAACATCTTCAGCTGTTGCGAAAGACATTTCAAAATCTAATTGATAAAATTCTCCATATAATCTATCGCTTCGTGGATCTTCATCTCTAAAACAAGGTGCGATTTGAAAATAGCGATTAAATCCAGATACCATTAGTAATTGTTTAAATATTTGTGGGGCTTGTGGTAAGGCATAAAATTTTCCTTTAAACTTTCTTGATGGAACAATAAAATCTCTTGCTCCTTCTGGTGAGGTTGCTGTTATTATTGGTGTTTGAATTTCTGTAAATGACATATTTTTCATTGTATATCTTAAAAAATCTATTACTTCACTTCTAAATAAAATATTATCGTGAACTTCTTTATTTCTTAAATCTAAATAACGATATTTTAATCTTGTATCTTCAGTAGAATCTTTTGATCTTGAGATTTCAAATGGTAATACATTTAAACATTCTCCTAAAACTTCTAAAGAAGTAATATTAACTTCTATTTCTCCTGTTTTCATATTAGGATTAATCATATCATCGGTTCTTTTTTGAACAATTCCTGTTATAGTAATTGTACTCTCACGGTTGATATTTATATATTTATCTACATCTTGACTGATTAATTGAACAATACCTGTTTCATCTCTTAAAGTTACAAATAATAAACTTCCTAAATTTCTAATAGAGTTTACCCATCCAGCTAATCTCACTTCTTTTCCTACATAACTAGAATCTACATTCCCACAATATACATTTCTATAAATATTTTCTTTCATAATTAACATCCTTTCTTTGTTATATAATATCAATTTTTTTATAAAATAAAAAACACGCTAAACATAAATGTAAGGACGAATTACTCCGCGGTACCACCTTACTTCACTTGCGTGCTCTCAAATTATTATTCAATTGTCTTGTTTTTGTTGGTATTTTTATGTGTCACTCATAAATCAAAAACTATGTTAATTATACCATTTTATTTTTTTTATGTCTACTTTTATTTTGATTTTTTTAGAATATTTTTTTTAACTTTGTCTATAATGATAATGAAAGGATATTTATGAGTACATTTAAAAAATTATTTTATTTATTTTTACCTATTGTTATAGGAGGTTTGGTTGGTTTTATTATTAAAAATAGTATTGATTATTCTATTCTTGTAAAACCTCCACTTGCTCCTAGTAAAACATTATTTCCAATTATGTGGGCAATAATTTATATTTTAATGGGAATTGGTTTTTATATTTATAAAAAAAATTCTGATAAAAATATTGAAGTAGATAAAATCTATTATAGTCAATTATTAATTAATTCGTTATGGTCTATAATATTCTTTACTTTAAAATTAAGACTATTAGCGATTATTTGGATTATTATTTTATTAATTTTAATAATTTATTTAAGTATTTTATATTTTAAATATGAAAAAAAATCTTTCTATTTAAATATTCCTTATATAATATGGACTTCTTTTGCTACTTATTTAACAATTGGTATATATTTTTTAAACTAAATTTTATTTAAAAAAGATAACTTTTCGTTATCTTTTATTTTGAACCATTTTTATCTATATCTAACATTATTTGATATTTGTCATTTAAATCTAATTCTTCCATGTTTACTTTAAATCCATATTTTTCAAGTGTTTTAATGCAATCATGAATTGTATTGATTCCTGTTTTTATATCAGTTGCTACATATTTATTATTATTATTTTCTACTACTTCATTATTATTTGAATTATTTTCTTCTACTTGTGGTTCATTATTAGTATAAAAACTATCTAAATTAAAACTATCAGTAACAGTTTCTGTTGGTTCTTCTTTTGTTTCTTCTTCATCAAAGAAATTAAAGAATTTACCTGGTTTTAATATTTCACCATCTTCTTCTACTTCTTCTTCAACGAAATTTGTAGAAGGCATAGTAGCATCTGGTTTTAATAATTCATTTATATCAGCAACAGGTTTTTCAGGTTTAATTACATCTTCAGCATTTTCTTCAATTTGAGAAATATTCATAAAACTTGGCATATCTATATATTCATTATTTTCTTCAATTTGTGAATCATAATTTGGTACTTCTACTTCATTGAAACCATTGTTACTTAAATCAGTTGGAATATCATATGTATCTGTTGGTTCTGTATATGGTTCATATACTGGTTCTTCTGGTACTGCATATGTATCTGTTGGTTCTGTATATGGTTCATACACTGGTTCATTTGGTACCGCATATGTATCGGTTGGTTCTGTGTATGGTTCATATACTGGTTCATTTGGTACCGCATATGTATCTGTTGGTTCTGTATAT
>CAZTXU010000003.1:0-4944 GCA_964617705.1 uncultured Muribaculaceae bacterium | reverse complement strand
ATATGTATCGGTTGGTTCTGTATATGGTTCATATACTGATTCATTTGGTACTGCATATGTATCAGTTGATTCTGTATATTGTTCATACACTGGTTCATTTGGTACCGCATATGTATCGGTTGGTTCTGTATATGGTTCATATACTGGTTCATTTGGTACTGCATATATATCTGTTGGTTCTGTATATGATTCATATACAGGTACATTTGGTACCGCATCAAATGAAATATTATTAGATTCATTTAATGGAACATTGTCAAAAGTTACATTATTATTTATTTCTTCATCTATTCTTATTGGTTCTTCATTAAATAACATTCTTTCAATCTCCTCATCTGTTTTTCTAACAGTTAATCTTTCATTTATAATTCTATTTAACATCTTAACTTGATCTTTTTCGTCTTTAATTTTTAATAATGATCGAGCATGTCTTTCAGAAATCTTTACCTCTAATAGGGCTTCTTGAACTTCTTCAGTAAGTGTTAAAAGTCTTAAAGTGTTTGCTATAGCTGATTGAGATTTTCCAATTTTTTCTGCTAATTCTTCTTGATTCATATATCCCATATCTAAAATTTTACGATATGATATAGCCTTTTCAATTGGCGTTAAATCTTCTCTTTGAACATTTTCAATTAAAGCTATCTCAACACTATCTTTATCATTTAAATCACTTATAATTGCTGGTATCGTTGCTTTTCCCGCCATTACACTTGCTTTATAACGTCTTTCTCCAGCGATGATTTCATATTTCTCACCTATTCTACGAACTACAATAGGTTGAATTACTCCATATTTTTTAATTGAATCTGATAATTCTTGAATTGATGTTTCATTAAATTTTATTCGAGGTTGAAACCTATTTGGTAAAACATCATTAATGTCTAAATCTATTACTCTTCTATCATTTTGCATACTAAAAAGCCCCTTTCAATTCTTCTATGTTAATATCATACTACACTTTAAAAAATAAAACAAGAATTTTTGGGAAATATTTTAAAATAAAATCATTTTTTGTTAAATTATATATTTTTTTATCTATAATAAAAAAAATCAATAGGCATTTTTCCTATTGATTTAACAAAATATTACCAATTAAACATATTCATAAAATCATTTAATTCATTATTAATTGTTACCATAAAAAGTTTAGTATATATATAATAACCGATAGTTCCTAAAATTGTTAGGCAAATAAGATGAAATCTAATTTCCATATCTTTATTATCAAAACTAACTTCTTCTTTTATTAAACTTATAAAAACTAAAATTGAATAAACTAATCCTCCTATTTTTGTTATTAAAGCAAGTGGATACCAAATTAAATCTAAAATAGGAGATACAATCATTCCTAATGCAATAAAAGGAATAACTGATGTTGCAGAAATTGATAATAATTTAGTAAATTTAGTATCTTTTTTAAACATTAAACTAACAATATAGTAAATTAATGCTATTGCTAAAATAATTCCTGCATATACTAATAAATTTCTTCCAATTAAAGTTAGATAATTTAAATCACCTAAATTACTAAATTTAATTACAGTGTGTTCTTTATAAGTTTTTTCACTTATTTCTTGAACAATTATTGAACTAAAAATTGTAGTTATAAAAGTTACTAACATCATAATTACAGATACAATTCCACTAAAAACTAATGAATTTTTAGTATCTGTTAATTCAACTTCTTTGTTTTTAAAAGTTTCATATGGTTTTAGTAAAACATCTTTAGCATATTTAAAATAATTTAAAGCTGTTTTTTTTACTTCATCAAATTTTTGTTGATTATTATTTGATGGTTGATTTTGAACAACATTTTGGACAACATCTTGAGTAACATTTTGAGTAACATCTTGAGTAACATTCTCAAATTGTTTTAGATTAACTCCACATTTAATACAAAATGTAGAACCATTAATATTTTCTCCTCCACATTTAGGACATTTCATTTTATCACTCCTTATTAATATTATCTTTTATGAAATTTGCAACATTATTATTTTTTACGACTGTATTTATGACACTATCACTGGAATTACCAAGCATCGCATCATATATTTTACTTCCTTCAGTTTTTCCGACAACATTTGTATTGTTAGCACCTTGCATCATTGAATTAGTAAGTCCTGTTTGATGTTTTACAAAATCATCTACTTGTCTTAAATTAGATATTTGTTTTTTAGTATCTACTTCATAAGTATGTCTTGCATCATTGTTTCTATAACGTGCATACATTATAAAGAAATATACAATTCCTGCAAATAAGAAAATCCAACTATAATCACTATCAACAAACATAGTTGCCATTAATCCTAATATTTCTACAATAAATGATACAATAAATAGTTTAGGCATATGGATAGGAACACTACCCATTACTTCTTTAGTTCTTGCATTAACTGCAACATAATGAAGTATTTTTTTGTCTTTTTTTTCTTGTTGATAACTATATAACCAAACTGGTAAATAAGCAGACATCCATTGTTCTCCAATTATATTGAAGTTTTCTTGGTTCCATTTTACCCCACGGTCGTAGAATTTTAATGTATCATTAGCAGCATATCTTGCTATATCTTTTGCTTGAATATTAACAAGATTTTTTAATTGTTCTGAGTTTACATCTCTTCTTTCTGAAGTAAAACCTTTTAAATAATTTGAATCATACTTAACGCAATTTTCAACATCAAATGGCATTATTGAATTAATTATATTGTTTGTCTTATCATCTGAATCATTTAATTTATCTGAACTTGCTTCAACTGATAATCCATTTATAACTAAATCAAATTCTCTTTCAACATTGTATAAATCTGCATCATAGTATGTTTTTTGATTTTCTCCACTACCACGAGTATAACGTCTTGTTTGGTGTTCGCCAAGACCAATTAAATTTGCGTGTGAATTTATATCAACTAACATATAAGGGAAATATACACCCATTATATTTTGTGCTGTAAATTCTTGTTTAAATTTAGGATTAGCAAAAAATTTTCTTTTATTTACAAAAGAAGATATTAATTCTTTTGCTTCATCTTTTTTTACATTAAATGGTAAAACTGCATCTGGTATAGCACCATTTGGTATTTGTTGATTAACAGATAATGTACTTCGACACCAATGACATCTAGCTTGGGTAGAAGAAGATGTATCAACTACAACTTCTGCTCCACAGCTACTACATTTAAATGTCATTACTTCATTTGAATCGGCAACAATATCAGTTGCACCAGAACCAATAATTTTTCCTTTTAAATTAGCTATATCTTTTTCCATACTATCTAATTTATTAGGACTGAACTCACATCGACAAAAATTACATCTTAATTTTCCTGTGTTAACATTTAATGTGATTTCAGTTGCTCCACATTTAGGACATTTATTTTGACCATCTTTATTTCCTACATCTGTTTGTATTATTTTAACATCGTTTGGTGTTTCCATATTATAACCCCAATAATTTATTTTTTAATGCGTCAAAATCAGCTTGAGTTATAACGCCAGCATCTAATAATTTTTTCATTTCTGTTAATTTTTCATATGGATTTTCAGCTGAATTAGTTGGTTGAACAGTTTCTTGTTTAACTTCTGCAGTTGGTTGAGCTGGTTGTGCTTGTTGCATTTGAGTTGCAGCACCCATTATATTTGCACCAGCTTGTTGTGCCATATTAAATCCCATGAATCCCATCATAGCCCCAGCTTCATTTGCAGCAGCAGCTTTCATAGCATCGCTAGTTGCAGCAGCCATCATACCACTCATATTATCACTATAAGCTTGTCCCATACGACGTGCTCTTCTAATTTCTTTGTCATCACTTCTAATTTCATCTAAGAAATTTTGTGTTTTTTCATCATAGTTAATTAAAACTGAAACTTTTTGAATTTGTAAACCACGATCTGTATTCCAATGATAAGCTTCTTCTACTTCATCTTTCATTGATAATGCAAATTTATCTTGGTTTGCTTGGATATATTCCATTGTATCAGAATTATCTAATTTTGCTTCTCTTGAAAATCTAGCAAACGCACCACTTAATGAACTAATAAATTCATTAAATAATTGATTTCCAGCTTCATTATCTAAATCACCAAAATCAAATACTGGAGCATTTGGTTGAAGATATTTAGATGGAACAAATTGTTTTACAAATAATAGTGGGTTTGTAATTCTAACACTATAAGTTCCTCTAGCCATTCCTCCAGCTTTCATTTCTAAATAAGAATCATTCCAATAAACTGTTTCTTGAGTTCCAAATGTTAAACCAGGAATTTCTTTTAAATTAATGTAAAAAGCTAATTGTTGACTTGCAGCTTGACCACCAAATTTAACTCTTTCCCATGTTTGACTTAATGTAGATTTAAATATTCCATCTCCAGCAAATAATGATCTTGAGTTTGGATCATCAGATGTAAAAATAAATCCACCAGGTTCAGCAATACATCCTGTAATTGCTCCGTCTTGCATAGTAATTAAAGCAGTTCCTTCTGGAACAACTATTTTACTTCCATTACTAATAATATTATTAGAACCTTTTGTATTTTCCCCAACACCAGCATTTTGTCCTTGTGGTTTTGCTTCAAATAAAGCAGCCGTAGCAGGAACACCTGGACTAGGTACATAATAATCTTTCCATTGATCAGCAAATGTTTCGCTTAATCCGCCTGTAAAGGCTTTAATAAATCCCATAAACTACCTCTTTTCCTTTTAAATAATTCAATATTCAATTACTACTGGATATAATTGAATGAATTGACTATTCCTACTAGATTATAACATATTTATACTAATTTTTACAATATTTTTACAATTTGTCATAAAAAAACAAATAAGTAATTTTACATATTTGTTAAAATTTTTAAAATTATAAATTTTTCTTTTTTATTTCATTATATTTTCTCCCGAGTTTGACAGTTTTATTATAAAAAACCTCGCTAGATATTGAAAAATCT
>CAZTXU010000002.1:0-33906 GCA_964617705.1 uncultured Muribaculaceae bacterium | reverse complement strand
GTATACGTTTAGGACATCTAACTGTACACAGGACGTACAAGTAAAACGTATACGTTTAGGACATCTAACTGTACACAGGACGTACAAGTAAAACGTATACGTTTAGGACATCTAACTGTACACAGGACGTACAAGTAAAACGTATACGTAAAAATATATACGTTATCTCGGTAGTCATGACAGTGGAGCTGGTGCGACAACATAGGCGAAGGCGTGCGCAGTATGTCAGAGTATCATTTTGGTCGGCACTGAATGTGGAAATATTGCTTTCGTTGTGAAAAGATGTAAAAAGTCATTCTTTGGTCTAAAAATGTTCCTGCGCTAAATTTCAACCCAAATCAAATTTTAAATAATATAAAAAAAGAGAGAGAGAATTTTCCAAAAAATTTTCAAAAAAAAAGAGGGCTGAATGCTCTCTCTCTTTTTTTCCAAAAAAATTATCTTATTAATTTTTTATATTCAGTTTTATCTAAATATTCCCAATGATATCCTCCACAAGTTTTTGTTTGATCTTTTGCTGCTACTCCAATTTTCCCATAAGATTTAATTCCCACAGCCCGCGCTGCTTCTGCATTACTTGAATAAATTTGCTGTGTTTCTATACAACGAACTGGTAATCTATTATTACCACCTTTATGTTTATTTTTATGGAGTCCAGCTTTGTAGGCTTCTTTTACATTGTCTTTATTAGACATCCACTCCAGATTTTCTAAACGATTATCATCTTTAATATGATTAATGTGATTGACAGTCAGTTCTTTCATTCCATCGCAGGGATTAAAAGTTTCCATTAACAACCTATGAACTGATTTAGTAGTTTGTTTTTTATTTTTAGTTAAGCTAACTATTAAATACCCTTTCAAGTCATATCGTTGAGACAAAATCCGATTTGTTTTTAAAGATTTAATTTGCCCGATTTCATTTATTAAATAATCTTCAAAACTATATATTGGTTTCCACATTGTTTTTCCTCCACATATATAAAAAGTAGGAGATTTCTCTCCTACCTTTAAGTGTCTTTTTTAGATTTTGGGTATTCAGTTTTCATGTGAAAAATTTACGATATAAGCTTTCTGAGTACCCTTCTTCGGAATCTTAACTTCGGTTGCAGTAGCCTTGCCGTCATTTACAAGCTGTCTAAGCAGTGCCGACGCTTTCTGCGTAGAAATACCCATCAGCTCTCCGATAGTCGTAGCAGTTTTTGCTTCGGTATCAAGGTGTCCCAGAATTTCTGCCTTGATTGCTTCATTCTCTTCCTGTTTCTTGGACAGAGTGTGCTTGCGTTTCTCGTTTGCCTCATCCATTTTTGCGATGTACTCTGCGGCAGCAACCTTTACTTCGTCATTCATCTCACCATTTGCGATTGCTACATAGAAATCTCTCTTCGTCATAATAATCCTCTTTCTCCTACTGTAAGGCGGTAGGCGCCAATTAGATTTGTTTTGTTTTTTATGAATAGGAACTTATTTTTCCTTTTCTCACTTTCTATATATATTATAGCTGAATTTTTATTTTTTTTCAAATTTTAGGGCGACGACCCCTTAACTACTCGTGCATTAAGGTGCCACAATCACAAAGGAGCTTAGCACCACCCTTTCTCATTTTCTATATATATTATAACTAAAATTTAAAAGATTTTCAAATTTTAAAGTTTTTTTATTTAAGTAGATTTTAAATTTGACAGCTCTAATAATTTGAAATCCAGCTTAATTTGTGTTAAAATAAAAGGGGAAATATAAATATAAAGAGATTGTACGTCAAATTTTTATTTGTAGCTGATTTCGCAGCTGATTCAAAATTTGACAGCTGGTGTAGCTGGTTTGTAGCTGGTTTATTAAAATTTGACAACGCATAAAATTTGACGTCGCGCCGGCAACGTCGTAGAATTTGACAAAAAGAAAAAATTTGACAAAAATAAAATTTAGACGTAATACGTCTAAATCATCTGTTGACAATAAATATAAATTTTGTTATACTATAACTACAGTAAAGGTTGGTGGACGACAAAGCAGGAGCAGGAGGCGCCAAGAGTGACCCAAACGGAAAAGTCCTTAAAGGTAATTTCTCTAAAACAAAGCCAATTTCTTTACTGAGAGAACAAAGACGGAACGCCGAAAAAAATCTATTTGATTTCTGAGTTCTCGGGGAGACATAATGGTTATGGTCTGCGCGCAAGATATATCGGTTCGATTCCGAGAAATCCCTTAATTAGACGTAATACGTCTAAATTAAAATAAATAAAAAAAAGGACTTTGTTAAGTCCTTTTATTCAACCTCCACTAATTCCCATAAGTCTGATAAATGATCAGTAATTTCACAGATAGTGTCAATAATGTATGGATCGTTAGTTTCTCCTTCAATTCCTTCTAAAATTTTGTCAAAAACATCCCAAGTATCCCTTTCTTCTTGTGAAAGAAAAATCATTTCTCTTTTTTCAATTCTCATTTTCTTCACTCCTAAGTTCTTTTTCGTAATAATTATACTATACTTCTTCATACTTGTTAAGAAGTTTTTCTTCCTCTATTGTCATCGCGCCAGTATAGTAAATAGTTCCAAGCAGTTCTAACATACCCTCAATCAAATCATATAAACTCATCATTTACTCTTCCTCCTCATATTCATCTTTATCATAAAAAAGAAAATCATCAATATAATTTTTTACATAATTTGATATATCTTCTTTTTTAATGTGTGAATAAATACAACCACTTGAACTTTCTTCTGCAATATACAACTCTTTTTCTTTTTCGTTGTATTCAATACTCATATTGATAATCATTTTGTGCCTCCTTTAATCTTTTTTATTTTTCTTTCTTTTGTTATTATTAGTATATCAAATTAAAACTAATTTGTCAAACAATTATTTAGACGTAAAACGTCTAAAATATTTTTTAAAAAAAAGGGGAATTATTCAATTCCCATTTTTTCCCAAGTTTTGAAAACTGCCATTGATTTATTTTCACAATAAATATTACTTATATAATTGGGTTTCGCAGTAAAAAGCAATTTTGCCCCAGAACCGCTAAAAGGTAAGATTAAATTTTTAATATCTTCTATCTCTTTTTCAACATCATATTCTTTCGGAAGATTATGAGTAAGAAAATAATCTCTCTTAAAAACTTTATCAATCCCAAATTTTTTAAGAAAGTAAAGACGAAAAGTATCTTCAATAAGTCGGGCAGTTGCTTTTTCATAATCACCACCAATAAGATAAAGAAGTTCAATATATACTTCTCTATCAAAATATTTTTTTGCATCTACTTTACAAATTTGTTTAAATCTATTAGAGGGTGTATTTTTTGTTTCTCCCTCTTTGAGTGCGATAGGTTCATCTGTTTTATAATCTCTAATTGATACTACATAATTATACATTTTTTCTAATTCCTTTTTTTTTATTTCGTTCCCCTTGGAACAATTATAGTATATCAAATCTTAACTAAAATGTCAATATCAACTTAAAATTTATTTAGACGTAAGACGTCTAAACTGTTTTGAAAAAGAAAAGGATTACTCCTTTTCTTTTTCTTTTGCCTCTCTGCGCGCTTTATCTTTGGCAATCTTCTTTGCCTTGATTTCGGCTCGCGCTTTCGCCTTTTCGGCACGTTCCTTGCACTTCATTTCGTATTCTTCACGAAGTGCATAACCCTCATCCCCATCATACTTAGGAACCTTTACAATGACCTCGACCCAACCCTCCTCGCCTTCCCACACAATAGGGAAATTGAAAGAGTTGGAAGTAGTCATACCACAATCTTCTTCATCAAAGAGAGAACAAACTGCCTTGATATAGTGTTCACGAATAGCATTTGCCATTGCTACCTTCATAATAAACACCCCTTTCTTTTACTATAATCATTTTACTACATTTACGTACTAATGTCAATAATAAATTTAGACGTATCACGTCTAAATAAGTTTTGAAAAATGTCTGGGATTATTCCCAAACATTTTTCCTCATTTTTTTATGCTGACGCATACAATGTGCAAAAATTTTTTTTTCAATTAGCACATCTTCAAGCCCTGTGTGACTTTCAACAAAATCATTATCACCTGTAATATATTTATATAGGATTTCCGCTGTTGCCCTCGGCGCGCCGTTTTTCTTTGTGTAATTATGTTTAACACACCAGTTAATATAGCTTTGTTGCTTACAAATGGTATCTTGTGCCATTTTCAATGTATCCCACAATTCCACGCCATAGGGGAGGAAGTATCTATATTTTGAAGAAGTCAAATATCTTTGTGTTGTGGTTGTCGCTCGATAGTCAAAACGGGCATTGTGTGCGATAATTGCTTTTATATGGTATTTTTTACATAATTCATCAATATGCTTTTTTGCCTCGTAAAGGCTAACAACTTTTCGTTCGCCTTTGTAAATTTGCGCGTTGTATTGCGGAATTTTGACAAGGTAAAAACATTCTTGCATCAGCTCAGGCATTTCGTAAAATACCTCTTTAATGATAAAAGAAAATGTTTCAAGCACTTTTCCTTTTTTGTCATGCACCGCGCCGCCAATATCAAAGACAATAGGGTTGTCGAGATTGTTTGCGGTTTCGGTGTCAATTGTGAGATAATAAGATTTTCTGTTGTCGATTTTCATTTTATAAAATTCCTTTCTTATTTTCCCTTTCGGGATTATCTAAATTATATCACAAGTAAATATGAATTGCAATAGTAAAATAAAAAATATTTAGACGTAAAACGTCTAAATCGTGGAAGTACAAAAAAGACCCTGTTAAGAGTCTCTTTTCAATTTATAAAATTTTTGTTTCACTTACAAAATACTTTGCATTATACTTTTTAATAATTTCTTTAACGCTTTCACTTTCTTTGCCTGTCGCACAATACGCATTTACAATTACATTTTTCCCAATTTCAATATAACTGTGAGGAACTTTTACAAGAGTTAAAAGAGTTTTAACATTTTTTAAAAATTCTTTTTTAATTGTAAATTCAACTTTCCATAACATCTCTTTTCTTTTCTTTTCTTCAATCCATTTTACAATGAACACACCAACTAAGTTAGCAAGTGCTACTGTGATAATCTTAAACCATAAATCTAAATCACTGGCGGTCAATACTACAATATAAGTATATAACCCATAAGCAACAGCATTTACAACTGCGGCAACCCATTTATTACACTTAATCGTTACAATAGATTTTATTGTTTGAATTACTACATTTAAGATATTAAAAAAGATAAAAGATACTAACATAATTTTTAAATTCCTTTCTTTTGTTAAGACAATTGTATCACAATACGTATGATATGTCAACACGTTTTTTAGACGTATTACGTCTAAAACTTAAAATGTATGAGGATTTAATCCTCACACATTTCCATTTCTTCTGTTGATTCCCACCATTCCCAAGTGGTAAGCAGTCCATAATTTGGCGCCCAGTTAATCATGTCGCCCGCGCTATCAGAAAGTTCGATGAGAAGTTCGTTATGGAGTTTTAAAAATTCTTCTCTTGTAATTTCTTCCACTGTATCAGTTTTACAATATGGAGAAAGTTTTCTGCGCTCTACAATTTCTTCCATTGTAGGAATTGGAGTTTCAATGTCGCATACATACAAAGTATAAAAATTCTGTTTATCGGTTGTCTTAAAAAATTTTGTGGTCATTTGATTTGTTTCCTTTCTTTCTTTTGTTAAGACAATTATACTACTTCGCGCGGAGGATGTCAATCTTTTATTTAGACGTATTACGTCTAAATATATTAAAAAGGAAGATTACTCTTCCTTTTCTTTCTCTTTCTTTTCACGCAATTTTTTATCACGTTCAATTTTTTTTGCTTTCTTTTCTGCATCTTCTTTCTTTTTAATTGCTTTCAATTCCTGTTTAATCTTAAATTCCTCTGCTAAACTATAACCATCAAAAGCGTCACCATCTCGCGAACCTGTGGGAACTTTTACCACAATTTGAATAAATTTATCATTTTGTTCGCTATCCACACAAGGGAGGCAAATTTCATTTGTACCTGTAATTAAAACCTCCTCGCCACTTTCATCAAAAATAGTTTTCAACACTTCAAGATACCTGTTTCTCAATTCATCGTTTAATTTTTTATTTGAAGTTGCCATATATGCTACCTCCCTTTCCTTATTACAGTATTATTATAGCACACTATTTTTAGTTTGTCAATACTTTTTTATTTCCTTTTTATATTCTTTTTCCTTTTTATCTATTACTATTATAACATAAATTTATCTAAAAGTCAAATTTTTTTTAGACGTATAACGTCTAAATGTTTTTTTCTAAAAAAAAAGAGGGATAAATCCCTCTAATTTTATTCAAGTCCATATGCTTTACGTTTTCCCTGTTTGGGAACTTTCACTTCTTTTTCTACCAACTTACCATCGGCAACCAACTGCCTACAAAGGGCACTTGCTTTCTGGGTAGAAATTTCAAGAACCTCGGCAATAGCACCTGCAATACAGAACTCGTTTCTTTGTGTAATAAACTCTACAATTTTTTCTTTAATGGGTTCGTTCTCAATTGCAGTTTTAGAGGGTTTAGAATTACGCTTTGCGTTGCGTTCATCCATTTTTGTAATTGCCTCCTCAGCAAAAGCCTTGATTTCATCAGTCATTGTTCCATTAGCAATAGCGTTGTAAAATTCTCTGTTTGTCATGATATACCTTTCTTTCCGTCTTTCGACTTTGCGTTGGTCGCAACCCTTTTTATTTTCGGGAGTTCCTGTCCCCCTTGCAATATTATAATACCACATCTTGATTTTATAGTCAATAATAATTTTTAGAAAATTTAGACGTAATACGTCTAACTTGAAAAGCGGATTTCTCCGCTTTAATGAATTTCAAGTGCAACATTATTCAAGACTTGCACTTGCTCGTTATTAAAATAGGCAAACTCTCCATCGTTTAGACAAACTACATTATAACAGTTACCATCATCATCGGCGACATCTATAACCGTCATATAAATTTTATTCGCATATTCAAAAATTTCTCCAATGCGAAGAATAGATCTAAAAGATTGCATTACTTTTTCACGATTATCATTGATTTTCATTTTTTTTAATTCTCCTTTTCTTAATAACAATCTTCTTCTATACTAATATCTATTAAACAATTAGGGCAACGGTAATTATGTTCCCATTCTTCGGAAGTTGTATCATATTCTAATAAATCTTCTAACTCCATTCCACAAATAGGACATTTAATTTTTTCAAGTTTTTCTAATATCTTTAATCTTTCTTCTCTTATCATTTTTCTTTTTCTCCTTTTCTTTTACTGTACTTAAATTATATCAAATAAATTCTAAAAATTCAACCCCAACTTAAATAAAATTTAGACGTTAAACGTCTAAATAAAATTCCAAAAAGAAATCGGGACATTTCTGTCCCGACTTCCCCACACAAGAAAAGGAATTTTATATTAAAGAAGTCTTGAAAGAACTTCTATAATATCTTTTTCGGAAAAACTCATTCCTCTTTTATCCCACAATTTTCTCACATCTTCATTATCATCAAATAAAATTCCAGAATTATCTTGACAATTAAAATGCTTTGGCGAGCCATATTTTACAATGTGAATTTCATCCCATACAACCGACGGCAAATGATGTGCGAGCCATCTTTTTTTCGCCATCTTCACAGCTTCATGATATTTATTATTGCCGCACTTTGAGTTCCACGAAATAATTCCTATATATACACCTTTATCCTGTAATTTGTTCAAAATGCGGGCGAACTGTCGGAAGTTAAATAGAGGCTCAGCTTCTTCATAAACAGAGCTGTCATAGCTTTCGAGTCTATCTACCCAATTATCAATACCATAAAGATTTGCAAGTGTTCCATCCATATCAAAATAAATTCTCATTTTTTTCTAAAATTCCTTTCTCTGTTCGGGAACTCTGTTCCCTTTCTGTAATTATATTCTATCAAAAAATTCCGGAAAAATCAAGAGAAATTTTCAAATGATTTAGACGTAAGACGTCTAAATAAAATTCCAAAAAAGAAGAAAATAATTTCCTCCTTTTTATAAAATTTTTTCTACTTTCAGCTTACGCAAACACTGACCACATCATCATATAAAATACAAAAAACCCAGCTACTACAAGTATAGCTTGCCCGCCACGAATCACCCACCAAAGCAGACTAAATGGTTTAATACGAAATCGCTTTGTACGGATATAGTCATCTTTAAAAAATTCTTTAAATTTTTGGAACATTTTTGTTCCTCCTTCCTTTTCTTTAATTAAATTTTACCAAAAAATTCTCAAAAAGTCAATAACGATTTTATTTTTGTTTAGACGTAAGACGTCTAAATTTTTCCCCTAAAAAGGATAGGGAGGGCGACCCCTCCCAGCAATGAAAACCAACTATCAAAAACACTTCACAGTGTTAAGACCAAATAATTGTAATGTAATTGCGCTCAATACATACTTCATATCCGAGCTTCTCCAATTCTCTGCGGAGGATAAAGTTATCCGCGCAGCATGAGGGAGTAACTCGTGTATTATATATGCCCTCGCTTGCAGCGTTGGATATAGCTGGCATAACAGTAGATTCAATATAGCTCATTGTCTTAGCCTTAGCTTCGGCTTCCTTGTATTCGTTTATTTCCTTTGCGATTTTTCTTGCTTCCTCTGCGTACATCATTGTTTTATTCCTTTCTTGTGGATCAGCTAATCCTAATCTCTGAATATATGATACCACACCTGCCCACTAATTGCAATCCCTATTTTTATTTTGTTTAGACGTGACACGTCTAAATCGTTTTGGTTAGGTCTTAAAGAACTAACCATGTAATAGCTTTGATAGCTTTGTGTAGTGCTTCAAGTGCTTCATCAATAGCTTCTACTTGTACCTCTGTTTCGCTATATTTATCATATACCTCATCGAATATTTGTGCCACTTCCTCATCATCATCGCTTGCAGTATAGGCTTTTTCCCATACAAGCATCCTCTTATAGGCACGGCTACTCTGTTCTTTTACTTCTTCATAAGCCGCTTTTAGCTTCTGTTCTTCTTCCATCAGCTTTACAACAATAGCTCTAAGATTCTGTGTGTTTGTCATTTTGGTTTATTCCTTTCTTGTATTCGGCTTTCGCTCTTGCTCATCAGAGCCGGACTTATACCGGCTGAGCCGTGTTAGGCGAGGGTCTTATTCAAGACCCTCAAATTCCCACACCTCATAAGCATTTTCGTTATCGAACTTTACAGGATAATCACTCAACCACTCAAACCATTTTTTACTACTTACCTGAATACCATAGCCGTCAAGCTCCCCATTTCTATTGATTGCTTTAATTGCGTTAAACTCAATCAGTTTAGCAAGAAATAAGGCTTTAGGAATAATAACAGGTTGTTCAAGGTCACGATATTCATCATAGGCATCGCGCTTTTTGCTTGCCTTGTGTTTCTGTACAAAGTGCAGGTCATAGATAACATATTGAGCTTTTGAACCGTTTAACAACTCGTCAATGCGTCCGCCATTGGTCTTAGCCTCACAAGGCACATAGTAAGCCTTGCCGTTTTCGCTGATGAACTTAACGTGGACATCTGTTTCATTTTGTTCTGCAACGCTCTGTTTGCGGCTTTTAGTTCTTGCACACTGTAATTCAAACGCGCGCCCATAACGCCCACAATCTGCATGGTTAGATAAATATTTCTGTTCAAGTGCTTTTCTGATCTCTTTTGCTTTCATTGTTTTACTTCCTTTCGTTTGTGTGTTTGCCGTGGGTATGTATCCCCCTGACATTATTTATTATACAGTATACGTCTAAATATTGTCAATACTTTTCTTTCATTTTTCAAAAAAAATTTTTTCGATTGATTGATAAAATAATCACAAACATCCTCGCCTAACTTAACAACGACTAACTGCCTCAACGCTTTAACACTTTAACACTTTAACACGCTAAAACCTATCGGCGGGGTATGTTTTAGGAAAATTGTGCTTTTTTTCACAAGGCAAAAAATGCCCCTGGAGCATAAAACCCACGAATTAAAATTTTGAAAACAATTACTTAAACTTACAACCACATACAAGCAAAATCAAAATAAAAATTATAGCAATCGGCGCCAATAACATAACAGCACCATACTGACACAAAGCAATTATAAAAGCTATCACTAAAATTATCCCGCCTAAAAAACCTAAATCTTTCATTTTTATTCCTCCTTTTCTATTTATATTATAACTCAAAATTCAATTTTTTTCAAATTAAATATATTTAAAATTTGACGGATTTGTAGTTATTGTGATATAATAATTATAGGGTAAGAAAAAACTAAAAGGAGATAATTAACTTGAATCGACTTAAACTTGATTTTTCGCTTAACTCTACCGTTGAACGAACAAACTTTTTAAATAATTATATATCTACACTCAGGTTCACGCCAAATGAAAATGAGCTTGAAACAATGGCAAATTATATACTTTGGGGAAAAGACCCAAAAACTGGCCTCAACGTAAAACAATCCAAAGAAATTCAGCTTGAATCGCGCAATAAAACTTGGGACACACAACCAGTTGAATCTCTTGACGCTTTACTTGAAGCACCAGGATTTACAGAAATTATGATAAAACAACCAGAAGAACCTCGTACAAAAATTACACGAGTAGTATTTTCTCGTAAAGAGGCGAGACAAAATGCTTCTTCAGAAGTTCTTGAACGATTAGAGGAACTTTGGAAACAAATTGATGAGTTAGATCTTTTATTAAATTTTTATGATTTAAAAGTAGGGAAACGAAAAAGTCCCCCTCGTCCTGAACTCTTACAACTTTTTACAGAAGAAAAAATTCAACATATTCAAAATCGAGCCAAAAGTCTTTCTCAATTTCATTATTTAAAATTGAGACATTTGTTAGTTGAGTTGCGAAGAGAACAATTTACATTAAGAGATACATACATAACTCCCATTATATGTATGGAAACAGCGATAACACTGCCTGTACTTCCACCCACTATGGATTCAGATATTTTGTGCGCGCCGGTAGGATTAAAGTATAAAGATGAATTTACATCAAAACTTTTTCCAATAGATAGATTTCCAATTCCTACTGATTTTACTGAAGAAGAATTAAAACAACTTATATCTTTTTATTGGAAACGAAAGCAAGAAACACAAAGCGGAAAAATTTTTAATTTTGCTGAATTAGAACATGTTTATCAGGCTTTATTACTTTTTTATGATTTAGAAGATGACTCCCTTGAAGCAACGACTATGTCGACCTCGCCAGAATTTTTGGACACGCTGAATTTTTATATAGACAGAGCATATTTAACACCAGTTCATAAAGATATCTTGAACTTGAAAATGAAACATTATAAAAACCAACTAATTGCAGATACAATTAATGAAAAATATGGAAAATCCTATACAGCAAATTATATAAGCACAATATTTAGACAAAAAATAATTCCACAAATTAATGAAGCCGCGCGCCAACACGCAGAGATAATTGAAAATTTATGTTATCCAGAAAATTGGAAAAAGTGTAGGCATTGTGGGAAAACATTACTTGTGAATACCGATAATTTTGTTCGTAAATCTCGTTCTTCTGATGGATTTTCAAATCAATGTAAACGTTGTGATAAGGAAATAAGACAGCAGAAGAAATAAAGCAATTAGGAGGAGAAATAAATGAACAAAAAAAATGAATTAATAGAATTAATTACCAAACTTGAACCAGTAGAATTTATTGGTCTTGCGCGAGTATTATGTGTTGATATTATAAACAAAGAAAATAAAACAACTCGTGATTTTTATGATATATTAAATGATATAATAGATAAATTTAATACGCTTGCCCGCAAGCAACGTAGAGAAATTTTATCTGTTTTAAGAAGAGTAAAAAAAGAAAATGTCATTGGAACCAAAAATTAAACATAATTATAGTTTTACTGTAAAAAAATGTAACCGTTGCGGAGGTTCATTTGGACCCGAAAATTTTTCACCAAGTCGTTCAATATTTTTTAAAGATGGATACTTACCTATTTGCAATACCTGTTTAAATAATTTTTTAAAAGAAAATGACTTTAATTGGCGCGATGTTGATAAAATTTGTCAATATGCTGATATTCCTTTTATTCCTAAAGAATGGGAACGTTTGAAGGAAATGACTGATGAAGATAGTTTATTTTCTACTTATGCTACCATTTTTCAAGGTGAAGAATATGAAGGCTTAGGCTGGGATAGCTACTACGAACAATTTAAAAATTTAAAAGAAGTTGGACTAATTGAAGATGAATTACCTAAATTGCGCGATGAGAAATTTAAGAAGCTAAGAGAAAAATGGGGCGGTAATTATGCCGATGAAGATTTAGTATACCTTGAAGGATTATATACTGGCTTACTTGCAACGCAAAATGTTAATGGCGCTTTACAAGTAGACCAAGCCCAAAAAATTTGTAAAATTTCTTTTGAAATAGACTCTCGTATTAGGGAAGGCGCTGATTTTGATAAATTATTAACAAGTTATGATAAATTAGTTAAAACTGCCGAATTTACTCCTAAAAATGTTAAAAATGCTACTGATTTTGATTCAGTTGGAGAATTATTTCGCTGGTTGGAAAAGCGCGGATGGAAAAATAAATTTTATGATAATGTAACACGAGATATAGTTGATGAAACTATGAAAAATATTCAGAATTTTACTCAACGTTTATATACAAATGAAACCGGTATTTCTGAAGAAATAGATAGACGTGTTGCTGCACTACAAAGCGCAAAAGAATTAGAAGATTACTATGATACTAATAAAGAATATGATTTAGATGAATATGATAATGCTGGATATGAAGAATTAATGAAAAGTGAAGAATTTAATCCGAATATAGGTGATGAAGATGAATAAGCCAATTAAATTAATTGCTTGTGATATCGATGACTTAAATTCTCAGGTTCAGCGCCACTATAAAGAGGGAGTAGAACTTGAAAAAGGAGTTATTCTTACAGAAGAATATTTGCTTAAACATGAAGAATTATTTAAAAAATATGCTAATTTCTTTAGTGCTTATCCAGATATTTTTATTGATTTAATTACTCCTGAAGAATCAAACTTTTCACTATTCTTTTTTCAAAGGATTTTCTTGCGCGCATGCATGCGTTATAGATATCATTATTGCACTGCTTGTCGTGCTTTTTCAAAAACCTTTATTTCAATTTTAGCTCTTTATTTAGAATGTATGTTTAGACCAGGTGTAAAATTGTTTATTTGCGCGCCAGGTAAAAACCAATCAGCTAAAATTGCAAAAGATAAAATTTATGAAATTTGGGATAAATTGCCTTTTCTTAAAAAAGAAATTATTGGGGATGGTAATTTTGGAAAGGATTATGTAACACTAACATTTCGAAATGGTTCTATTTTCGACGTTGTTGGCGCGCTTGACTCTGAACGTGGTGGAAGAAGGCATGGTGGATTAATAGATGAGATTCGTGACCATGATGGCGAAATACTTAACTCTGTTGTTTTACCTTTAATGAATGTATCACGAAGAACTGCGCTTGGAGAAGTTAATGATAATGAACCAAATCAACAACAATTATATATGACTTCTGCTGGCGTAAAATCATCTTATTCTTATGAAAAATTAATAGATTGTTTAGAAATGAGTATTATAAATCCTAAAAAAGCTTTTGTTTGGGGTTGCGACTATCGTGTGCCAGTAATGCACGGATTGCTTGATAAACAATTTATTCAAGAATTGAAAATGTCTCCAACCTATCAAGAAGAAACTTTTGCAAGAGAATATCTTTCTGTATGGAGCGGAGGTTCAGAAGAATCTTGGTTTAATTTTGATAAACTACAAAAATATCGTAAAATAAAAAATCCCGAAAAGCGCGCGAATTTTAGAGAAGGGTCAAATCAATTCTACTTATTATCAGTAGACGTAGGAAGATTAAATGACCAAACAGTTGTATGCGTATTTAGAGTTAACATTGTTGGTGGAAAATATTATGCTACATTAGTTAATCTTTATGTTTTAGGAAGGACCCCTGAAACTAAACCGTTTTATCGTCAAGCCGCAGATTTAAAGGCTATCATTAAAGCTTTTCAACCAAGAGAGGTTGTAATTGATACTAATGGTTTGGGTGTTGGTTTAGCAGATGAAATGATTAGAACTCAAATGGATGAAAAAGGAGAACTTTTACCAGCATATGGTTTTACTAATGATGCCGACTATAAAAAAATACAACCAAAAGATTCAATTTGTATTCTTTACGGTATTAAAGCAAATGGTACTTTAAATTCAAAAATTCACGGTAACGCATATTCAAGAATTAATAGCGGAATGATAAGATTTTTAATTAAGGAACAAGAAGCAAAAAATGCTTTAATGGCGACTAAAATTGGTCAGAAAATGACTTTAGAACAAAGAGTTATAAGACTTCTTCCTCACGAAATGACTACTAAACTTTTTGAAGAAATGGCTAACTTGCGCCTTAAACGTACTGGAACTGGTCTTGATATTACTTTGGAACAAATTAATTCAAGATTTCCAAAAGATAAATATTCTGCTTTTGCTTATGGACTTTGGAGAATTAAAGAAATCGAAGAAGAAGCCTATAAAAAACAAAGAAGAAGATTTGGAAACACTGGTACTCAACGTAAATTAGTGTTCTTCTCAGGAGGACAATAAATGAATAATCAAATAAATAATCAAAATGAAGCAGTAAAGTCTACTTTTGATTTAGCCTCCTTCAAGCGCGCACAAGATAAAATGATTTCTACTAATGAAAGAGCTTGGGATCCGCCATATAGTTCACGTAGATATATTACGAAAGTTAAAGATTATAAACCAGAAGAAATAGATAGAATTATTCAATCTGGTTCTTTAGAAGAACAACAAAAACTTTCTCGTAATTACTTCTATAAAGATGGATTTTACAAAAGAATTTTAATTTATTATGCTACTCTTTTGAAATATGCCGGTATGCTTATTCCTAATCCAGCAAACGGTAAAAATCTCTCTAATCCTTTTATTTCAAAAAAGTATAATAATGCAATAGATTTTGTAGAAAGACTATCTTTACCAGTAATGCTTACAAATTGTTCTACAAAAGCATTAATTGATGGGGCTTATTACGGTGTAATTCAAACATTAGATAAAAAATCATTTGCTCTTTTAGATTTACCAAGCGGATATTGTTGTTCTCGTTTTAAAGATATTCAAGGTAATGATATAGTTGAATTTAATGTCAGTTATTTTTTAACAATTACAGATATTCCAACAAGAAATGAAGCCTTATCCTTATATCCTAATGTAATTTCAAAATATTTTAAACGTTGGAGAGAAGGTAAAGAATCTACTCCTTGGATGAAAATTCCATCTGATATAGGAGTATGTTTTCCATTTTTTGATGGGAGACCATTATTTTTGAATGTCATACCAGCAACTATTCAATATGATGAAGCAGTAGAGACAGAGCGCGAGCGTGATTTAGAAGAGATAAGAAAAATTATTGTGCAAAAAATTCCTCATTTGCAAGATGGGGGATTGCTATTTGAACCAGAAGAAGCAGCAGAAATTCATGAAGGCACTGTTAGAATGATGAAACAAAATAAAAATGTTTCTGTTTTAACTACTTATGCAGATGTAGATTCAATTATATCTAAAACAACTGCTGATTCAGTATCTAATAATTTAGATAAAATGGTTCAAAATATTTATTATGAGGGCGGTGTAAGTGGCCAAATATTTGCTGCTACTGGTAATTTATCAATAGAAACCTCAATAAAAAATGATACCGCCCTAATGATGGTTTTAGCGAATAAATATTCTGTATTTATTACTAATTTAATTAATAAATTATATTCTAATACAAATGTTAGATTTAAATATATGATTTTTCCAATTACATATTATAATGAATCTACATATATAACTGATACATTTAAATTAGCTCAAAGTGGTTATAGTTTCATAATGCCAGCATTGGCTTTAGGAATGTCACAAAGAGATTTAAATAATATAAAAGATTTAGAAAATAATTTATTAGAATTAGGAGATAAGTTAAAACCATTAAATTCAGCATATACTCAAAGCGCTAATTCAAATGAACCAGGCGCGCCAGAAAAAAGTGCTGAAGAAAAATCTCCAAAAACATTACAAAATGAAGAATCGTTAGATGATCAAGGAGGTTCTGAATAATGGGTGATATTATTAAAGAGTTTCCGGTTACAATTTATGGGAATTTAAAAGAATTAAATCCAGTTCTTTCAAAAGCAAGATGCCGAATTTTTTATAAGTATGAAAATAGAAATGGTACTTATATAACAGATGAGTTTGCTCAAAAACTTATTAGTAGCTTACCATATACTCCAGTTAAAGGAATATATGATAATTTTGATGAAGATTATACTGACCATGGATTAAAACGTGATTTAGGTCGTATATATGGTATAGTTCCAGAAAATCCAAATTTTTCTTGGGAGAAACATTTAGATGAAGATGAGATAGAAAGAGAGTATGCTTGTTGTGATGTTTATATTTTCACCGCCTTATATGAAGAAGCCTCTCAAATAGTTGGAAAATCTCAATCTATGGAATTATATCAACCATCTATTAAGGGTGATTGGGCAATAATAAATGGCAAAAAATTATATAAATTTGAAGATGGCTGTTTTCTTGGATTACAAATTCTTGGTGATGATGTAGAACCTTGTTTTGAAGGCGCAGCCTTTTTCACATTTTATAATGATTTAAAAAATGCAATTAAGAAATTAGAAAAATATTCTTTAGATTCTAATATTAAAGGAGGCAAGTCAGAAATGACAAAATTAAATTTTAAACTTTCTGATAGTCAGAAACATGATGCAATCTGGGTTCTCCTAAATGATAAATATACTGAAGAAAGTAATTGGGAAATTACTTATACTATTCTTGATATTTATGATGATTATGCTTTAGTATATAGTTATGAAGCCGGAAGCTATGAACGTGTTTATTATACAAAGAATGATGAAACAGATAGTATAGAATTAGGTGCACGCAAGAAATGTTATGTAATTGATGTTACAGAAGAAGAAAAAACTGCACTTGAAGCATTAAGAGCGTTTAATGGTGGAACTTACGAAAAAATTGATGAAAATATTCAAGAAATTGATACTATTAAACAACAAAATTCAGAATTTAGCACAAAAATTGAAGAGCTAAATAATACAGTATCTACTTTAACAACGGAAAGAGATACAAGCGTAGAAAATTATAATAATGCGCAA
Source organism: uncultured Muribaculaceae bacterium (assembly GCA_964617705.1). Classification (GTDB taxonomy): domain Bacteria; phylum Bacillota_I; class Bacilli_A; order RF39; family UBA660; genus Faecisoma. The sequence continues at coordinate 16,706 of CAZTXU010000002.1, read as the reverse complement.
GAACAAATTTCTACTTTAACAAATGAATTAGAAACATTAAAAGACTATAAAAATAGTGTTGAAACTCAAGAAAAAGAACAAGTTATTGCTTCTTATTCAGAGCTACTAAATAATGAAATTCTTGATTCTTATAAATCTAAAATTTCTGAATATAGTTCTGCAACTGAATTAGATAAAGAACTTGCTTATGAATTGAAGAAAACTAATTTAGAAGTATTTACAAAGACTCCTCAATATCTTCCAAAAGATACACCAAATACTGGTATTGAGGCAATTTTAGCAAAATATAAAAAATAATTGGAGGATAATATAATGGCACAAAAAAGATTAACAATTGAAGGCTTTGGCCAGTTAGAGCTAAATAATGTAGCCTTCCGTAGAGATGGTCGTGTCGAAGCTCAATGTGCATTAGATGCTACTGATTTTGAAACACTTCCTGCTGAAAATGGAATGTTACTTGCTGTTGATAAAGTAGCAGGCACAGTAAGAATGCCTGATGCATCAGAAGTTTGTCCAGTTGGATTAAATTATACTTCTGAACATATGTATGATGAAAGGGCTAATGCTTTAAAGAATTTTAAATTAACTATAAAAGATGGATTTTATCCCCGTATTGGCTATCTTGCAATTGGTGATAAATTTACAACAAATTGCGTAAGCTATGATTCAGAGAAAGATAGCACATGGACAACAGAGGATAAATTTATTGAAGCTCTTGGTAAGATTAAGACAACTAAGCTTTATGGTACTCAGTCTGCTGACGGTTCTATTCTAGTTTCTGCAACCGCTCCAACTACTGGAATCAAGCTTTTAGTTATTCAAAAGACAACAATGCCAGATGGCCAGCTTGGTATTAAATTCCAAGTTATTGGTGCGTAATAGGAGGTTAGAATAATGGCTACAATTAAAGAAATTAAAGAATTAGCATTACATGCTGCTAAACATACTGCGCCAGCTAACTTCAGCGTTGAAAATGTAGATGAAGCACTTCGTGAAGAAATGAGAGGATTAGCTTCTTCTGTTAATGAATTTATGAGAAATCGTTATGATATTTATGATATTATAATTCAAACCGCTGATGAAATAGTTCCTAATAAAGTTATTAGTGCTTTAGGAATGTTCGCTGAAGTACAAGTTGTAAGACAAGGCGATAAAGCTTTATTTAAAAAAGGTGTTGGCAAAAACCGCGCGAAGAAATTCTTAACACAAGTTGGTCTTTCTGGTGTTTATGAAACTTTCCGTTTAGATAACGAAACTTTCGAAGTACCAGTAATGGCTGTTGGTGGAGCTGCTACTATTGATTTTGAACGTTTCCTTGATGGAGCCGAAGATATGGCTGATATCATGGATATTATTACAACAGGTTTAACAGATGCCGTATTTGTACAGGTTCAGAAAGCCCTAAAAGCTGCTATTTCTGCTACTGCTCGTCCTGCTGTAAATTTAGTTTCTAAGAATACATTCGTAGCAGAAGATATGGTAAAACTTGTTAATGTTGTAAGAGCTTATGGTTCAAGTGCAGTAATTTTTGCACCACCAGAATTTGTCGCAGCGATGGGTGCGGATGCAATTGTTCCTGTAGGTACAAACTACCAAGGCGTATATTCTCCACAGGATATTGAAGCAATCCATAATACTGGTTATATTAATATTTTCCGTGGCACACCTATTGTTCAAATTCCTCAGTCATTTATTGATGAAAACAATGATAAGACCTGGATTGATCCTCAGTTAGCTTATGTTCTACCTGCTGGAAAAGAAAAGGTTGTTAAAGTTGTTCTTGAGGGTGCTACTCAGATTCATGACTTCACAAATAGAGATAATTCTATGGAAATTCATGCTTATAAAAAGATGGGTTGTGCAATTCTTACACATTATAACTGGGGTATTTATCAGAATACTGGAATTACTCAAACATATGATAATCCCTATGGAGTATAATTATAGATAAAGACTACGGGGAGGAAGGAATCCTTCCTCCTTGATTTTAATATAAGGAGATAAAAGGAGAAAAGATTATGGAAAAAGAAATGGTTACAGTAATTAGTACAGTTAATGGTGTAGTTGGTATTTATTTACCAGATTTACGTTTTAAGAAAGAATGGACGAGAAAGGGACAAAGACAAAAAATTGATAAAGAACTTTTACAGGATATTATGTATGACCCAGGTTCAGAGTATATGTTTAGAACTGGTATGTTATATATAGAAGATATGGATATTAAAAAGGAAATTGGTCTTGAACCAGAAGAAGCCACAGAACCTGTAAATATTATCGTATTAGATGAAAAACAGCTAAATAGATATTTAACAGTTATGCCTTTACACGAATTTAAAGAAAATGTTAAAAAATTATCTATTGAACAAGCAAAAAATTTGGTTGATTATGCTGTACAAAAAGAAACTATTACTTTCGACAAAGCTGAATTTCTTGAAAAAGTTACTGGACTAAATGCTATGTCAATGATTCAATTAAATAGGAAAAATAAGGAGGATTAATTATGACTCCTTACCAGAAAGTATATGATGCTTTTCTTGTAAAAATGTTAGAAGATGAGTGGGTTAACTGGACAGAAGAAGAGGTTTCTCAAGATCTTAAAGGTATCTTAGAAGGAGCTATTTCTTGGTTTAAGTTCCCAAGAATATCTTTGGATAGAGATGATAATGGTTTTATTAATGATTTAGATAACGAAGAAATTCAAATATTAGCTTGTTATATGAAGTGTGAGTGGTTAAATAGAACAATTTTAACTTGGGAAAATGTAAAACCTTTATATGAAGAAAGAGATTTTTCTCAAGCAAATTTATTAGATAAATTTAATCAACTTTTAGAAGCAGAAAAATATAATGCTTTAAAATTAGAAAGAATTTATTATCGTTCTATTAAAGGCAAGCCATTTAAATATAGTAATCTCGCGGGGAATAATTAATGTTATTCGCGTGTGGTATGGAAGAAGGCTATAACAACAAGCTAAAAAATAAATTATATGGTCTTCTTTGTGAGAGAGAAAAAAATAGAGAATGGGAGAAATTTTTAGATTCAATCCTTATTGAATTATATGGCTATCCAGAAGAGCGCCGAACAATTAATTATTACATTCTTTATTTTAAACTAAGCTCACTTCGTTATTTAAAATATGAATATTTTCGCTCAACAGTTTTTGATTGTATGAGTCTATTAGGGAAAAACTAATGGGATATTTTGAAGATATTTATAAAAAAAGAGTTAATAGATATGGTTTAGATTATCAATCTCGTATTCAAAGAGAACGAGAAGAATTATTTGATTTATATTTATTAAAAACTATTTATAGAGTTGATTTCTTATTTAAAGATGAAGAAGTTGCTGGTAGTTTAGAAAAATATAAACAAGATGAAACTCAAACTCTACAATATTTACTTACAAAAACAAATGTTAATATGCCAAATGGAACCATTTTAATGATTCCAGATAAAGATAAAATAAAAAAACCTTGGTTGGTTTATTATTTAGAAGATATAAAGGCAAGTGGATATAATAGATATATAGTGTTAAAAATGACACATTATCTTACTTGGACTGCGCGCGATGGTTCTCAGCAAGAATCTTGGGCATATATGTATGGTCAAGAAGATAATATGTTAAAAGATGAAATTCGTTCAAGAAGTAGAATGGATACTATCTATGCAGAAAATCTTAAAATGAGCTTTTTTGTAATGCCAACAACACCTAAAATTAAAAAAGATGATTATTTGGAAATAGGTACGGGAGAGCTTAAAGAGCAATATCGTGTAACTGGTTATGATATACAATCAACACCAGGTGTAGAATATGTAACTGTTGATCCTACTTACGAATATGATTTAACACCAGCACCTCAACAACAACCAGGTGATTCAAAAGATGAATTTTTCTGGTTAAATGGAGGAGAATAATATGGCTGTTAGAAAATTACAAGAAATGGGCGAAAATTTACAATTAATTGTAAAAAGATTATTGGCAAATCAGACATTATTAAAATTATTATATTATACTGATAAAGATCCTTTATCTCAACCAGATATTACAAAAGATATAATTAAAGAAGAAGTTTTTGAAAAACTTATAAAAATCGTTCCAAGACTCACACCGCGCGAAACAGCTAAATCTGTTATTGCTTTTAGAGTAGTAAAAGGTAGTAAAATATCTACTAATGATGAATTTCGGAATATTTCATTAAATTTTGAAGTATTTGTTCCTTTAACTCAATGGATAATGAAAAGTGATAGTTTAAGACCTTTTCTTATTATGAGTGAAATAGAAAAAAGTTTAGATGGTAAAATAATTAACGGTTTAGGTAAAATGTCAACTGGTGGATTTGAAATTAATTTCCTTACCGATGAAATGTCTTGTTACGAAATGTATTTTAATATTACTACTTATGATTAATGAACAAGTTTTTATTAATGCTCCATTAAATTTTGAAAAAGGAGTAAAAATATATCCACCAACTGTTAAAGAAGTTATAACTCAATCTTATTTTCCAATTTTTAGAAAATTATTAATGTCATCACAAGAAGATATTGAAGATGATATTGAAGAAAAGAAAAATAAAAATAAAGAATTTAAAATTGATAAAATTCCAACTCCACTTGAATTTTTATTTAATTCTATTGCTCAAGATAAAAAAATTGAATTGTTGGCTAAAGAAGGATTTAGATTTTTTATACATGAGGAAGTAACTTTTTTAATAGAACAAAAAATAGTTATAATAGGTAATTTAGAAAAAAAACTAAAGACTATTAATAATATAGATGAACTTCCAATACTTAATGAAACAAATTTTTTTAAATTTCAGAATTTATTAAGACAAAGTATTGGAGAAAAAATTCAAGAACTTCCCGATCCTAATGAAAATCCTCGTATTAAACGAATGAAAGCTAAGGCGAGATTGCGTGATAAAATAAAAGCAAAGAAAAATGGAATTCCTCTTAGCACAACTTTAGTTTCAATTTGTTGTATGGGCTTAGGTATTACTCCACTTAATATCGGAGAGATAAGTTACGCTTCTGTATCGGCGATTATGGAAACATATCAAGCTAAAGAAAAATATGAAGTTGATATAAAAAGCATGCTAGCTGGTGCAAAAAATGTAAAACTAAAATATTGGATTAGGGATTTAGATAAAGATTAATATATATAGGAGGCTATATAAATGACAAGTATTCTTGATAGATATGGTATTAAGGAAGTTGCGGACGTAACATTTTATAAAATTCAGTCAGATGGAAGCATCGGTGAACCCGTACTTTATCTTGATACTTTAAAAGTTTCTACTATTGAACAGACTGGTGAAAATACTTCTACTCGTGGTGGAAAAGGTAACCCAGAACTAATTACTTGGGATTATGGTAAAGAAATTACTGTTATACTTGAAGATGCTCTATTCTCAGCTAAATCAATGGCTATGATGTTTGGCGATGATAATGGTATAGATAATACTACTACTGGTATTATAAAAACTTGGAACATTGATGGTATGACCAGTACGCCTACTGAATTTACTCATGGTGAACAGAAGTTCCCAGTATCTAAATTAACAGATATTAAATATTATAAAATAAATGCTAATGGCGAAACTGTTTATGCTGATGCTACGACTGGAGATTCTGCCAGCCCTGGTACTGGCGGTTGGACTGAAGAGGCAGTTTATGCTAAGGCTTCTTTACCTGTAACACATGCATTAAAAATTGATATTAATGCCGAAAAATTTCCTAGAACCTATTATGTTACTGGTGACACTTATGCTCGTTCTGAAAATACAGGTGAAGATGAATTCTTCCAGTTTATTATACCTAAGGCTAAAGTTCAATCTGAAGTAACCTTAACAATGGAAGCCGAAGGCGATCCTTCTACATTTTCCATGAACCTTAGAGTTCTTCGTCCAAAAGACGGAAAAATGATGCAATTAGTAAAATATGATTTTGAGCCAGAGGGCTAAAAACAAGATAGGCGGAGGAGGAAATCCTCCGCTTTTTATTTAAGGAGAAAAATTTATGGAAAATTTAATGGGAATGAAGGAATTGTATGATGTGGTTTTAAAAGCTACTTATCCTATAGAGATTGGGAAAAGAATAATTGAAGAAGGCGAAGTCATTCTTGCTTTTGATAATATTCAAATAGCTGGATTGAATGAAGTAAAAAATTATGTTGCTGCCCAAGGTGGTTTTGATAATCGAGAATTAGTTACTTGGGAAACAACAAAAGAACTTCCATTAAATTTTTCCCAAGGGATTTTTTCAAAAAATCAATTAGCTTTATTAAGTAATTCAAAATTAATTGATTTTGAACCTAATAATTCGGTAATATTAATTACACATAGAGAACATCATGAAAGTGATGAAAATGGAAAGATAGAATTAAAACAAGTGCCAGTAGGAAAAACTTTTGTTTATAACGAAGAGACTGGAGAAAAACTTGAACATACTTTGTCTGGGCAAGAAATTACTATTTCTGAACCTTATATTAATACCTATATTACATATGAATCTGAATATGTTAATGGTGGTAGCGCAATTAAAATAGGAAATAGACTATTTCGTGGATATTTAAAATTACAGGCAAAAACGCGATTAAAGGAAGATACAAACGGACGTACTGTAACTGGTATTTTTGAAATACCAAAATTAAAATTAATGTCTGATTTATCTATTAGGTTGGGGCGAAATGTTGATCCAACTACAGTAACTTTTAAAGCTGTGGGAGTTCCAACTGGAGAAAGGGGAACGAGTTATGTTTGTAATTTATACTCCTTGAATGATGATATAGATAGTGATATTTAAGTATTTGTCAGCATTAATTTTAATTAATGCTGATTTTTTTATTTAGAAGGAGAGAAAGATGAGTAGCAATAGAAAAACTATGTATTTGGATTTTGAAGTAAATGCTATACTGACAAATATGGATAAAGTTGTTTCTGGTATTAAAAACGGTCTTGAAAAAGGCGGACAAGTGGAAATTGACTTTACCAAAGGCGCTGGAAACAGTCTTTCTAAATTATTTGACAAGTATAAAGATGGAGTTTCAAAATTAAGACAATTCACAAATAATGAAAAAATAGACTTTATTAATAGAAAAGAAGCATTAAAAACTGCTGAAGATGTCGTTAAATCATACAGAGAAATACAGAGAGTATTTGGAGATTTAACTTCTTTAACAACAAAAGATGCTAAAAAATTATTTCCAGATTATTTTGATGATAGAGTTAATAAAGCATCGGATAAACTTAAAGAGTTTATAGCTACATGGGGAAAATTAAACACAAAAAATAACTCAATAACACAAACAACAAATGATATTCAAGAACTTGGAAAAGAAATAGATGAGCTACGTAATAAAAAACTTGACCATCAGAATATTATTAATGAATATGACAAAATAAGAGATACAGCAAACGATACTACAAAAGCAGTAAAAAACTTAAAAGATACTTTAAGAACCAACATTAAAGCTAAACAAAATGAATTAGCCACTACCCATGATATAACAACAGCTAAAAGCAAGGCGGAGAAAGCTAGAACTAAGGCTTTAACTAATAAAAATGTAAGCGTAAATGAAAAAGATGAATTAACATATAAAGGAAAAACCTATTCAGAATGGGAAAAATATACTCCAAGAAAAGGAACAAAATCATATGATTCAAACACTAAATTAAAAGAACAAGCTCAAGCTACGCTAGAGAATGAATACAAATCGCTACAGATTTTAAAAGAAAAAAACGCCGAATTAGAAAAATCAAGAAAACTTGGTGCTGTATTATCTAACTTTAATAAATATAGTAATGAAGATATTCCAAACCAACTCAAACAACAAGGTTTTTCTATGGAAGAGTTTGGAGTATCTGAAAAGGATTATTCACAAGTAATTGAAAATAATATTAATGCATTAAATAAAGAGGCTGAAGCAAAAAAGAAAAGTGCGCAAGCTTCAAAAGATTTAGCCAATATTGATAAACAGCTTAATACAAAACAAGGAGCTTATAATAAAAAAGAAAAAGACCTTCAAAAATATACTGATGAAGCTAAAAAACTAGAAGAAGAATTAAAAGAGATAACAACAGCATTAGGAAAAATTGATGATAGTTTAAATTTCGATGCTGATACGCTTAAAACTACCGAAGGACTTGAACGAATACGTAATGCTATACAGAAATTGGATGACCCCGCGCTTGAAAAATTAAAAACAGAATTAGAATCTTTACAGTTAAACACTGATGAGGCATCCGAATATATGGAACAGCTCCAAGCGGAGATACTAAAAGCTGGTAATCAATCAAAAGAAATTAAACGAGTTAATGATGAAGTAAATCAATTACATAATCAGGTTTTACAATTTTTCTCTATTGGAAATGCAATAGAACTCTTCAAAAGAGCAGTTCGTTCTGCTTTTGAAACGGTAAAACAGCTTGACGCCACAATGACAGAGACTGCTGTTGTAACAGATTTCTCTGTAAACGATATGTGGGAACAATTACCAAGATATGCTTCAGAAGCGAATAAATTGGGCGCATCTATCAATGACCTTTATGGTTCTACCACATTATATTATCAGCAAGGACTAAAAACTAAAGAAGCCATGGAACTTGGTATTGAAACCACGAAAATGGCTAGAATCGCTAATATAGATGCTGTTGAATCTACAAACTTAATGACCGCAGCTCTTCGTGGTTTTAACATGGAATTAAATGAAGCATCGGCACAGAATGTTAATGATGTTTATTCTAAGTTGGCAGCAATTACTGCGGCGGACACTCACGAAATTGGTGTTGCCATGTCAAAAACTGCCTCAATCGCAAATTCTGCTAATATGGAGTTTGAGACAACTGCTTCGCTCTTGGCACAGATAATAGAGACAACGCGTGAGGCTCCAGAGACTGCTGGTACAGCTATGAAGACAATCATAGCAAGATTCTCCGAAGTTAAATCTTTAGTTGATAAAGGTTTGCTTACAGGAGAAGATGAAGAAGGCGAAATAATAGATGTAAATAAAATTCAAGGTGCTTTAAGATCGGTTGGAATCTCAATGAACGAGTTCTTTGCTGGCACAGAGGGTTTGGATCAAATTTTACTCAAACTGGCTAAAAAATGGGATACTCTTGATTTTACAACACAAAGATATATAGCTACGACTGCTGCCGGATCAAGACAACAATCCCGTTTTATTGCTATGATGAGTGATTATGCTCGAACACAAGAGTTAGTTGATTCAGCATATTCTAGTGCTGGCGCGAGCCAAGAACAGTTTAGTAAAACCTTAGATAGTTTGGAAGCTAAATTAACTCAACTTAAAAATGCTTGGGATCAATTCGTTATGGGATTAGCTAATAATGAATTTATTAAAGGCGCGGTTGATTTACTTACTGGCTTTTTAAATACTATTAATGGAATATTAGACGCAGTTTCTGGCGGAAATGGCTTGGCAAAAAGTATTTTAAGTTTAGGAATGGCGTTCGGCGCATTTAAAATAGGAAAAACCATTTTAGGAAAAGGTGGTATTTTTGCCAAGTTAAAGCTTGGATTGGGCGGAAAGGTAACTGAAGAAGAAGCTCAACGAGCAGGTAGGAGTGTTGCTGAGAACCTTGGGGAAGGACTCGAGGAAGGAATAGACAAGATAAGTAAGAAGGACTTTGGAAATAGTCTTTTAGAGAGATTAGGGATTAAGAAAATTGATTCTTTTGGTTTAGAACAAATAGATTTTTCCAATATTAAACCCGAGGGAATAGAAAAATTCAAAGATAGTATTTGGGGAAAAGTAAAAAATATGGCTGTTCCCCCAGAAGTAAAAAATAAAATTGCTGCGCTTTTAGCTTTTGAAGATGGTATTGATGATAAAGCTATTAATCAAGCCTTAGAGGGAACCGGCTATGAAATTAAATATACAGGAGAAGAGGCCGAAAAAGCAGGAGTAAAATTAAAAAAATATTCCGCAAGCTTCAAAACCGTATCCACAGGCGCAACTCTTGCTGGTCTTGCACTCCAAGGCGTTGCGAGTATAATGGAGGCAGTAGGAGCAGATAAAAAAGCCATTGATACTGTTAGACAGCTTGGCAGTGTGCTTATGATGCTTGGTCCAATTGCGGGAATAGTCGGAAACATCTTTATGTCAATGTCTAAAAAAGTACAAGCATCGCTATTAGGACTTTTACATAACCCAATTGTTTTGACTATAGTTGCAATTACTGGAGCGATAATAGCGCTTGGAGTAGCAATAAACTCTCTTGGGCAACAAGCAAAAATAGAAAAACTAAATGAACAAATCTCCGCTTTAAGCGATGAAGCGGAAAAAGCGAAAACAGCAATGGAGGAAATTGCTGATTCTAAATCTGGATTAGAGGAACTTCAAAATACTTTTGAAGGTTTAACTAAAGGCACTGCTGAATGGAAAGAAAAATTAATAGAAATTAATCAGCAAGTATTAGAATTAATCAATAAATATCCAAAATTAGCTGAATATATTAATACTACCGAAAACGGTGCTTTAAATATTAAAGAACAAGGTTTTGAAGTCATACTCGAAGGACAACAAAATAAACTTACAAATTCTTTAATTGCTCAAAACGCATTACAATCACAAGTTGCTGGACTTCAACAAGAAATAGAGTTTGAAAATATCTTTTCTAAAAGACAGGGAGAACTCTTTGGATTAGGTCTACCTGCCCGAGAGGCTGCGTGGGAATGGGGAAATCAATTATCATACGATCTTAGCACTTTTTTAGGAACCTTTACAGAGGACTGGTTTGGAACAAATGTTGTTGAACTTGGTCGTCAAAGTATGGATACTGGTGGTTTAACTTTTGATCAATATGGTAATTTTATAGCTAAACTTGCGGAAGCAGGAATAAATTCTGAAAACTTAGCAAATAATGAGGAACAAGCAAAAAAGATCTTTACAAATTTAGGTTTTAACTCTGATATTTTTGAAAATGTATTTAATTCAACACAAAGACTTGGAGATGCTTTTGATGAACTTTCTACTTCTGCCATGTCAGCAAAATTGGCTGAAGATGCTCGCACAGAAGCGATGTATTCTACAATGATATCTGGTAGTGATGTGCTTAGTAACTCTGAGTTTTCACAATATACTCAAGATGTAGTTAGTGGAAGTAAAGATTATCAAGATCTTATACAAGAAAAGATTGATAGCTATGGTTGGGGATTATCAGAAGATCTGAAAATACGATATGCTGAATCTCAAGGAATGAAGGTAGATGAAGTAAATGCACAATTAAAAGATGAGTCTCTGTCAGAAGAAACTATTAAAAATATTTTGGCTGCGCAAGATGCTACAGCAGAACTTACTACAAAAATGGAAGAACTAGCTGGCGCGTTAGAAGGATTGCAGATTTCTGTTGAGAAAGGGTCAAAAGATATAAATAATTTTGATGCTTTGCTCGGCTCTTTGACTACTGAAGGCAAAGGAATGACTAGTGAAGATATTGCCGAGTTTGAAAGTGTTATTGCAGCTGAAGATATAAAAGCAGCAAAAAAAGAATATATTGATGTAATAGGACCAGAGGCTTGGGAAGAGATAAGTCAATATATAGATTTTGAAAAAATTTATAATAATATCTTACTTGGTTCAGAAACATTTAAGACTGCTACTGATAATCTTGAGCAATATTTTGGCGCAGATAGTAATGAATTTTCTGCTTTTGATAAGTTTATTGATAAAAACAATTTTTCAGCAGAACAAGTTAAAGGATTTTCCGATGCCTTAATCGGTATACATGGTCGTGGTGGTGATGCTCAACAAGCATTAAGCATTATCGAAAAACTATATAACTCTCAAGGTTTAAATGCAGACGAACAAAAAATCGCAAGCTCAATCTTATCAACAACAGATTACAGCGACAAAAACAGTATAGAACAAACAATCAAATCTCTTGAAGAAATGGGCGCTGTTATAGACGATAGTCTAATTCAAGCCCTTATGGAATGTGCCGAGGCATCGCGCAATTTAACTTTTGAAGAATTACAGAATAAACTTACAGGTCTTAGCGATACAATAAAAACAGTTGAAGAAAAAATTGAGAATGAAGAAGTTAAATTTACGAAAGAAGAGGTAGATAAGTTAAAAGCACAGGGCATTGATACAAGTAATTTTGTTTGGACTGGTATTGATGAATATACTTATATTGCGCCGTTGGAGAATTTACTCAGTTCCCTTGATGGAAATGTTGCGAGTATTTTAGGCGAAATGCAGGGCGATTTGAATGAAAAAGTTACTAATGCTGATAGTATAGAAGGTTTTATCGCAGAAACAAAAGGTAAAACGTGGCAGTTTGGCGGACAAAAATTAACTACTGAAGAAATTTTAGATAAAATACAGAATGGCGCTCTTGAAGAAGGAGAATTTGCAGAGGGAGATCTTGGTTTCCTTTCTCAATTTGCTAGTGGAACAACAGCTCTCCCAGAGAATACTGTAGCATCTGAATTTTCAAAACAGCAATTGTTCAATAAGGTAAAAACCTATCTTGAAAGCAATTGGGGTATTCAAGGTAGAGTTGCAGACGAAAATAGAGCAAATAATGAACAATTTATTAAAGATCAGTTAGATTTTAAATATTCAAATCTTACTCCTGATTCAGTTGGAAACATTGATTACATTGGTGCTTTAAAAGAGGGTGCGAACCAAGAAGGAGCAAACAAAATAGCAGAAATAAATGCTATGACGCGCGCATTAGACGCACAAATAGCTTCTGAAAAAGGATTGAATGTTGAGTATGAAAGAACTAAAAGGTTCTTAAAAGAAAACGGTAGAGAACTTGATATAAGTGACAATCATCTTAAACAATTACTCATTAATACTCGAAACACAGAAAAAGCTCAAGATAAATTAAATTCTACCTTAGATGAAAACATTGAAGCTTTCAAAGCTGGAAAAGACAGCGGTGGTAAATATGATGCTGCGCTCGAACGTATAACTGATTCTGCAAAAAAAGTTTTTGGTGATTCAATTACAACTGATTTTGTAGAGCAAAACAAAGAGTTATTTGAACAGTTAGAGCAAGGTGGAGAAATTGGCGCAGAAGCTTTTAGAAAAATTGGTGAAGCCATATCAAATAAATATTTAAGCACTTTGCCAGAGGTGGCAAATAAAACAACAGAAATACAGAATATTGTTTCTGAATTAGATGGAAAAGACTTCTCCTTAACTGGTACCGCTGATGTTTCTGATATTATTAACAAATTAATTGATGCAGGAATGACAGCGGAACAGGTTGCTCAATATATTAAGGGAATGGGATATACTCTTGATTGGGACATTACTGGTTATAAAAATATTGTTGTTGGATATACCCCATCTGGTCCAGTATTCAAACAAGTTCCGATATATTCAATTGAAGCCACAAAAACCGATGGTTCTGGCACTAACAACTGGGGTGGTTCCAGTGGTGGTAGTGGTGGAGGAGGTGGCGGTGGAGGCGGTGGATCCGAAGAAGACACAAAAACCTGGAAAAACCCCTACGACGAATTCTACAATACCACCGAAAAAATTAACGAACTTCTTCGCCAACGTAATAAATTAGAAAGAGAATTCAATAAATTAGCTAGTCGTTCTGCTACTTCTACAGAACAATTAAATAAGTTATTAAAACAGCAATTATCTAATTTAAGGCAACAAGCTGATTCTCAAAATTACTTAATTTCTGGAAAACAAAAACAACTTCAAAACGCTATTAATGCCACTATGTCAGTTGAGGAAGGAAGAACTATTTCTTTCCAAGAAGCATATGCTAAAGCAGGTGGTTCAGGTAATATTTCTCAATATGGTATTTATAATACTTCAACTGGTCAAATTGAAATTAATTGGAGTGCTATTGAAGCATTACAAGGACAAGATGCTGAACAAGGCTCGGCGGTAGAAGAGTATATTAGTTATCTTGAATCAATTTCTAGTGAATTAGAAGAAGCTCAAGATGCTTTAGAAGAAATTGAAGATTCAATTATAGAAATAATTGATACTCAACTTGAAGCACGAATTGAATTAATTACAACTCTTAAAGATGCTTTGGTTGAAAAATATCAAATGCAAATTGACGAATTAAGTGAATTAAACAATACTATTAGTGATTCAAATGATAAAATTTTAAATGGTATTCAAGAATCAATAGATTTAGAAAGACAAATAAGAGATAATACAAAAACTGAGGAAGATATTGCTGAAAAAGAAGCAAGATTGGCATTTTTACGCAGAGATACATCTGGTGCTAATGATTTAGAAATTAAACAACTTGAAGAAGAACTAGCTGATGCTCGTGAATCGTATAGTGATACTTTAATTGATCAAGAAGTTGATAGATTAAGCAAACAAAATGAGGAAGCAGCTGAGGCTCGTCAAAAACAAATAGATTTAATGCAAGCTCAACTCGATTATTGGCAAAGTAGTGATTATTTTAATAATATTATTGAATCTATGAATAAATCAGAAGCTATGGCATTATGGAAAGAAATTCAAGATTTTAATGATAAGACCGAAGCTGAAAAAATTTCTTTAATGAAAGAATGGAATGAATTATGGAATAAGGGAAATTCTGGTAGTCCTGAATTAGCTGCGGCAGATAGTATGTATAAAGGAGATAAATATACTTTAACTGATGCCAAAGGAAAAAAATATACTGGAATGAGCTATAATTCTAGTAATGACACTTGGTCTAATGGTAAAGTAACAATTTCTGGTTCTGATATTGCTAAAGCTGATATAAATAGCAATACTATTACTACAAATAAAGATTTAAGTCCTAAACCAGCTAATAATACTAATACTACTCCTCCTCCAGCACCTAAAACTGGTTATTTTGCAAAAATTAATTCTTATGCTAGACCACAAGCTCAAATGCCAGCAAATGAGGTTAAATATTTACAACAAGCATTAAATGCGGCTTTTGGTACAGGATTAAAAGTTGATGGAATTTATGGTAATAACACTAAAAATGCGGTCAAAATTTTGCAAAGAGCTATTGGTGTAACGGTAGATGGATATTATGGTCCAAATACGAGAAATGCTACTTTATCAAGTAAATATAAGGCTTATGCTAGTGGTGGATTAGCAGATTATACGGGTATAGCTTGGTTAGATGGTACTAAATCTAAACCTGAATTAGTTTTAAATTCCAAAGATACACAAAACTTTATTGTATTAAAGGATATACTTTCGGATATTTTAAAAGGAAATTCAACTAAAACAAAAAATAGTGGAGACAACTATTATGATTTCCACATAACAGTAGAAGAAATTGCTAATGATTACGATGTAGAAAAAATGATTCAGAAAATTAAAGAAGAAATCAATAATGATGCTCGTTATCGTAATGTAAATGCAATAAACTTATTGAGATAAGGAGGACCTGAGAATGGCTTTAAGTGGAGACTTTATTGGTTTTACTTTTAATGGAGTCCATTCTTCAGATATGGGTATTATAAGAACAAGTGATGGGAGTAGGTTTAATGAAAACCTACTTCCCACTTCTACTGATAAAACAGTACAAATACCTGGAGGAGATGGAACATATTATTTCGGAAGTAATTATACACAAAGACAAATTTCGATTTCAGTTGCTACAGATGAATTAACTGAAACACAATTTAGACAATTAAAACAATGGTTGGGTGATAAACAAATACATCCATTAGTATTTGATGAGGCTCCATATAAAACATATATGGTAAAAACGAGTAGCATACCAACATTAAAGTTTATTTGTTTTGATAATATAACAAAAAATAATGGCGAAATAATAGTAAATAGAGTATATAAGGGCGAGGGTTCTTTACAATTTATTGCCTACTTTCCATTTGCGCGCTGTACTAAAAAATATTTGTCAGAATATACTGATTCAAATAAAGAAGAATGGGCAGACGCAAGTGGTTTATTATCTACACAGGGAAGTTATGATAGAACTGGTACCACTATAAATCTATATAATCCTGGAGATTTAGAAACAGACTTTTTCGCTTATTATGCAAGAACTTCTTTGGCTGAATTAAGTAGAATATATATAGATTCAAATATTTTAAGTTTTGATTTTAACTCTAATGATAATGTTACAGATACTTATATTAGAATTAATAGTAAAGCAAATTTGATAGAAGGCTGTGATGAAAATTTCCAACCTACTGGAACTTTATATAATAAATTTATTACAAGTGGAGATTTTTTTAAAATACCAACTGGTGAAAGTCAGTTATTATCAGTTGGCGCGAACTGCGTAAAAATAGAGTATGATTATCTTTATTATTAAAATGGAGGCTTAATAAATGAGCATAAAAAAGGATAAATATGAAATTAGTCTTTGGGAAGATTATATAGTATCTGCTCAGGGAGAGGGAGAAAATTTAATTCCAGAACATTATGAAGAAAGAAAAATTGCTGTTATAGGCTCTGATACCATGACTGCTCAGTGGCGCGCGACTGAACCAAAATTAGTAAGTAATATTAATGGTACAAATACTCTTACCTTTAAAATGTATTATCAATTTATTAATACTGAAACTGGTGAAAAAGAACAAAATCCAATGCTTGGGTTATTGGTCAATGAAAGAAAAGTTAAATGTTTCTGGAAAAACAAGTGGTATGATTTAGTTATTAAATCTTGTCAAGAAGATTCAAATGGTAAATCAATTACTTATACCTGTAAAGATTTGTTTATTAATGAACTTAGTAAGACTGGTTTTGACTTAATTTTTTAT
>CAZTXU010000001.1:0-42968 GCA_964617705.1 uncultured Muribaculaceae bacterium | reverse complement strand
TTCGCTGTACCGCCACCTTACATAAATACTTCGTTATCGCACCTCGGCTAATGATTCGATGCTTCTTTTTTTTGTTTTTATGTTGAATTCAACATAAAAAAATAGGTTATTTGAAATAGCGTATAAAAGTATGAGCATGACAAAAAGGTGGCTATTAGAAATTAATTATTTAATTTTGCAACAGCCCCATAAATTTACTGATTTTACCACATTTTAGCATATATAATTTGGAAACCAAGGTTTATTTTGTAGAGGTTATGTGTGAAATGTGTCATGATATTTACAAAAATTAAATTTTGTCAACAAATTACTGGGCAAAAGTTAATTTTTGTTTTTTTTATGGTATAATTATCAATAGAAGTATATGATAATATTTGAGGTAAAGGTAGAGGTGTAAAAAATGAATAAACAGCAATTAGCTTCGAAAATTTGGGAATCTGCAAATAAGATGCGTTCAAAAATTGAAGCAAATGAATATAAAGATTATATTTTAGGTTTTATATTTTATAAATTTTTATCTAAAAAAGAATTAAATTATTTAAAGGAACATTATTACACGGATGAAAATATAAGACAATTAAATGAAGCAAATCATGATACAGTAGATCACCTACAAAAAAACATTGGTTATTTTATAGCTTATGATAACTTATTTTCAACATGGATTGAAAAAGGAACTGATTTTAAAATTTCAAATGTTAGAGTGGCATTGTCAGCATTTAGTAGAAACATTGGAAAAAATTACAAAAAAGTTTTTGAAGGAATATTTACTACACTTGAAACTGGATTAAGTAAATTAGGAGATACAGAAGCTTCTCAAAATAAAGCGGTTAGAGAATTAATTAATTTAATTAAAGACATACCGATGGATAATAAAGAGGATTATGATGTTTTGGGTTTCATATATGAATATTTAATATCAAATTTTGCTGCAAATGCTGGTAAAAAAGCAGGAGAATTTTATACACCACATGAAGTCTCAAAATTAATGTCAGATATTATTGCAAATTATTTAAAAGACAGAGAACATATAGAAATTTATGATCCAACAAGTGGTTCAGGTTCTTTATTAATAAATATAGGTAGTTCAGTTTCTAGATATATGAATGATTCAAATGGAATAAAATATTATGCACAAGAATTAAAACAAAATACATACAATCTAACAAGAATGAATTTAATTATGAGAGGTATATTACCAAGTAATCTATTTGTTAGAAATGGAGATACACTTGAAACTGACTGGCCTTATTTTGATGAAACTGATCCAGAACATACATATAATCCATTATTTGTAGATGCCGTTGTATCCAACCCTCCGTATTCTCAACAATGGGATTCTGATGACAGAGAGACAGACCCAAGATATAAAGAATATGGAATTGCTCCAAAAGGTGTAGCAGATTATGCTTTCTTACTACATGATTTATATCATTTAAAATCAGATGGAATAATGACAATAGTTTTACCACATGGAGTTTTATTTAGAGGTGGGGAAGAAGGAAAAATAAGAAAAAATCTCATTGAACATAATAATATAGATGCAATAATTGGATTACCAGCAAACATATTTTTTGGAACAGGTATACCAACTATAATAATGGTGTTAAAGAAGAATAAGTCAAATACAGACATTCAAATAATAGATGCCTCTAAAGGTTTTGTTAAAGAAGGAAAAAATAATGTATTAAGAGCATGTGATATTAAGAAAATTGTTGACGCTATAATTAATAGAGAAAATGTAGAAAAATTTTCTAAGATTGTTTCTCTAGAAGAAATAAGAAGTAATGATTATAACCTAAATATTCCTAGATATGTGGATTCATCAGAAGAGGCGGAAACTTATGATATATATGCATTAATGTTTGGTGGCATACCTTCTAATGAATTAGATAAATATGATTTATTTTGGAATACATTTATAAATTTAAAAGAAAATTTATTTAATAAAATCAATGATAATTACTATGAGTTGAAAATTGAAAATCCATATGATTTTATTAACAATTATGAAAGTGTAAAGAATTATGTTAATAATTATAATACTATAATTGACAATTATTCTAAAGGATTAAAAGAAGAATTAATTTATAATATGTATACAATAGATATCGCTTCAGAAGAAGAAAAATTGTCAGAAAAATTATTTAATATAATAAAAGATGTTAAACTTGTTAATAATTATCAGGCGTATCAAATGTTAGATGATATTTGGAATAAAATATCACAAGATCTTGAAATTATACATAAAGAAGGATTCAATTCATGTTCAGAAGTAGAACCAAACATGGTCGTTAAAAAGAAAAACGGTTTAGAAGTAGAAGTACAAGAAGGTTGGAAAGGAAAAATAATTCCTTTCGAGATAGTTCAAAAACATTTTCTTAAAGATAAAATTGATAAATTAGATGAAGAGAATAATAGATTATCTGAAATTGCCAGTTTATATGAAGAAATACTAGATGAATTAAGCGAAGAAGATAAAACATCAATCAGTTCTTTATTAAATGATGATAATACAGCTTTCAGATTTGCAGAAATAACGAAAAAAGTAAAAGAACTTAAAAAGGATAATTTATTAATAGAAGATGGAAGCATTGAGGAAAAATTATTTAAATTAAATGACTTGTATTTAGAAGAAAAAGAATTAAAAGTAACAGTTAAAAATGATTTTAATGAATTACAAATTAAAACAAAAGAGAGAATTGAAACATTAAATGTTGAAGAAATCTATTTGTTATTAGAAGATAAGTGGATAAACCCTATAAAAGAAAATATTTTTAACATAATTAATGAAGTGATTAGCGACTTTTCAAAAAAAATAGAAAAACTTTCTAAAAAATACGAAGAAACGTTTGAAGATTTGGAGAAGGAAATCATTAATGTAGAAAGAAACCTATCAACCATGATAGATGAACTAACTGGTAACGAATTTGATATGAAAGGTCTTGAAGAATTAAAATCTTTATTAAATGGTGATTTTAATGAATGATAATAATAAGTTAACGCCAAAAATTAGATTTAAAGGATTTACTGACGTTTGGGAACAGCGTAAGTTGGGAGATTGCTTTACAGAGCGAGTTGAAAGTATGCCTGATGGCGAATTGATTTCAGTTACTATCAATGATGGTATTAAGAAGTTTTCTGAACTTGGTAGGCACGACAATTCCAATGAGGACAAGTCCAAATATAAGAAGGTTTGCGTTGGAGATATTGCTTATAACTCAATGAGAATGTGGCAAGGTGCAAGTGGGTATTCTCCTTATGAAGGCATTGTAAGCCCCGCATACACGGTACTTTCGCCAAATTCGGGGATAAATTCAAAGTGCTTGGCATATCAATTTAAGTTGCCTGATATGATTCATACTTTTCAAATTAACTCGCAAGGAATAACATCCGACAACTGGAATTTGAAATATCCGGCATTGAGTGAAATAGAAGTTTTCATTTCAAAAGATGAGCAGGAACAAGCAAAAATAGCTGAATACTTTGAAAACCTCGACCGCCTTATCACCCTTCATCAACGTAAGTATGATAAGTTAGTGAATATGAAAAAATCTATGTTGGAAAAAATGTTCCCTAAAAATCCATCTAATCCACCAGAAATTAGATTTAAAGGATTTACTGACGTTTGGGAACAACGTAAGGTTACTGATATAGGTGAAAATTTTAATACTTCAACTTTGGGATATGCAGATTTATGTAGAAATGGCAAATATAAATGTGTCTTATATGGAGAATTATATACAAGGTATAATGAGAGAATTTTTAATGTAAATTCTAGAACAAATACTGAAGCAACAGAAGTTAAAAGAAATGATATTTTATTTCCAACATCAACAACTGTGGATGCTATATCTTTGATATCTCCATCTTGTGTAAACGAAGATAATATAAGGGTTGGTGGAGATTTATTTGGTATAAGACCATATCAAAATATAGATGGCAACTTTATTTCATATTGTATAAATAATTTTAATCCAGTTAAATATTCTTTTGCTAAACAAGCTCAAGGATTAACAATTGTACATTTGCAGTATAATGCAATAAAAAATGAAAAAATTAAAATTCCTAGTTTGAAGGAACAAAATAAAATGTCGGATTTATTTATTCAAATAGATAACCTTATCACTCTTCATCAACGTAAGTTAGCTAAATTACAAAATATTAAGAAGAGTTTATTAGAAAAAATGTTTGTATAAGAGGAGATTTAATATGATATATACTGATGAATTACAATTTGAACATGATTTAGTTGAAGTTTTGAAAACCAAAGGTTGGGAAGGTGGGGTATTGAATCACCCTACTGAAGAAGATTTAATTAATAACTGGAAAGACATTTTATTTCAAAATAATAGAAATATAGATAGACTAAATAATGAACCTCTTACTGATACTGAAATGCAACAAATATTAGAGCAAATTACTAGATTAAGAACACCTTTAAGACTTAATAGTTTTATAAATGGTACATCTGTTAGCATTAAAAGAGATAATCCAAATGATAAGTTACATTTGGGTAAAGAAGTAAGTCTAAAAATATACGATAGAAATGAAATTGCGGCTGGGCAATCACGCTATCAAATAGCAGAACAACCAATTTTTAAAACAAAATCAATGTTTAACGATAGACGTGGGGATATAATGCTTTTAATTAATGGCATGCCAGTTATTCATATAGAATTAAAAAAAAGTAAGATTGACGTTACACGAGCTGCATACCAAATTGAGAAATATTCAAATGAAGGGGTTTTTAGCGGATTATTTTCATTAGTACAAATATTTGTTGCTATGAATCCAGAAGAAACAATATACTTTGCTAATCCTGGACCGGATGGTAAATTTAATAATAAATTTTATTTTCATTGGGCTAATTTCAACAATGAGCCTATAAATGACTGGAAAGAAGTGGCTGATAAATTTTTATCAATTCCTATGGCACATCAGTTAATTGGATTTTATACTGTAGCCGATGATTTAGATGGTGTACTAAAGGTAATGAGAAGTTATCAATATTTTGCTGCTTGGAAAATATCCGATAGAGTTTCTAAAAATGATTGGAACTCTTTAGATTCCCATGGTGGATATATTTGGCATACAACAGGTTCGGGTAAAACTTTAACTTCGTTTAAATCTGCAGAATTAATTGCAAATTCAAAAGATGCGGATAAAGTAGTTTTCTTGCTAGACAGAGTTGAGTTAGGAGACCAATCTTTAAGAGAATTTAGAGGGTTTATGGATGAGGATGGGGACGTTTCCGGAACTCGAAATACGTTTGATTTAATTTCTAAGTTAAAGAGTAACGATTCGGATAAAACGTTAATTGTCACTTCAATTCAAAAATTATCTAGAATAAGGGACGTTTCATTAAATTTAGATGATATAGCTGAAATAAATAAAAAGAGATTAGTATTTATAATTGATGAATGCCATAGAGATACATTTGGTGAAATGCTCATTTCAATAAAAGAAACCTTTCCTAAAGCATTATTTTTCGGATTTACTGGTACACCAATATTTAAAGAAAATACTGTTAAAGGGTTAACTCAATCTGATGTGTTTGGAGATGAATTACATAGATATAGTATTGCCGATGGCATAAGAGATGGAAATGTTTTAGGATTTGATCCATCTATGGTTAAGACATATAGTGATAATTCACTTAGAGAAGTGGTAGCACTAGAAAAAGCAAAAGCCAAAAATTTTAATGAACTTGATACAGATGATAAAAAAGATATTTATTATAAATATATGAATAATGTATCGATGTATGGTTACGAAACTGAAACTGGAGAATACATTAAGGGAATCGAAGATTACATTCCTGACTCTCAATACGATAATGATGAACATAGAAATCAAGTAATTAAAAATATTTTACAAAATTGGGATAGAATAAGTTTTGGTAGAACTTTTTCAGCTATACTTGCAACTTCGAGTATAAAAGAAGCAATAAAATATTATCGACAATTTAAATTACATAATGCTAGTATAAATATAACTGGATTGTTTGATCCTTCATTAGATAATACTGGTGGAATATCATTTAAAGAAGATGGATTAGAGGAAATAATAAAAGACTATAATGAAATGTATAATCAAACATTTACTATTCCAAGTTATGATAAAATGAAAAAAGATATTTCATTAAGATTAGCACATAAGAAACAATATTCAATGATAGATAATAAGCCTGAAGAAAAACTGGATTTATTAATTGTAGTCGATCAAATGCTTACTGGGTATGACTCTAAATATTTAAATACATTATATTTAGATAAAATGATGAAATATCAAAATATAATTCAAGCGTTTTCAAGAACAAATAGAGTATTTGGAAGAGGAAAAGATTTTGGAATTATTAAGTATTACAGAAAAACGAATACAATGCAAAATAATATAAATAAAGCTTTAAAATTATATTCTGGAGACAAGCCTTTTGGATTATTTGTAGATAAAATTGATGAAAATTTGAAACATATGAATTCAAAATACGAAGAAATAAAGAATTTATTTAATAGTTGTGGGATATATAACTTTGAAAAATTGCCAAATGATAAAATTGATAAAGCAAAATTTGTTAAATTATTTCAAGAATTTAATAAATATTTAAATGCAGCTAGAGTACAAGGATTTAAATGGGAAAAAGATTTATATTTTATAAACAATATGGGAGAAAGTACAGATGCACTTGAACAAAGTATTCATGAGGATGAAGAAAACCAAGAGTCTGATGTAACATTATATAATGAATGCATAAAAACAGAATGTGATGAAAGCTCTTTTAATACTTTATTACAAAGATATAACGAGGTTCAAAAAGGAAAAGAATCACAATATGGTAAAGATGATATTCCATATAAAATTGACTTTACTATTATTGAAATAGATACTGGTAAAATTGATGCAGATTATATGAATGCAAAATTTGATAAGTATTTAAAGTCATTATCTCAGACTAATATAACTAAAGAAGAACTAGAAAATTCATTGAATGAATTGCATAAGTCGTTTGCAAGCCTTTCACAAGAAGAACAAAAATATGCTAATATTTTAATTCATGATATAGATTCTGGAAATATTGTTTTAGATTCAAATAAAAAATTTACGGATTACATATATGAGTATGCTAATAAGGAAAAAAATGATGAAATTAAAGAATTTTGTAATATTTTGGGATATGATGAAATGGTTTTAAGAAATCTTATGTCACATGTTGTTACAGAAAAGAATATAGATGATTTTGGTAGATTTGAAAAATTATCGAAAACTATAAATATGGAAAAGGCAAAAATATATTTTAATAGTATTGAAAATAAAAATCTTCAACCTTTTGAAGTTTATATTAAAGGCCAACAATTATTAAGAAGATTTATATTAGAAAATGGGTTTGATATAACAGTAAATCATGAAAAATTGGAAGATTAGTTAAATAATCTTCCTTTTTTATTGGGAACAACGTAAGGTTACTGATATAGGTGAAAATTTTAATACTTCAACTTTGGGATATGCAGATTTATGTAGAAATGGCAAATATAAATGTGTCTTATATGGAGAATTATATACAAGGTATAATGAGAGAATTTTTAATGTAAATTCTAGAACAAATACTGAAGCAACAGAAGTTAAAAGAAATGATATTTTATTTCCAACATCAACAACTGTGGATGCTATATCTTTGATATCTCCATCTTGTGTAAACGAAGATAATATAAGGGTTGGTGGAGATTTATTTGGTATAAGACCATATCAAAATATAGATGGCAACTTTATTTCATATTGTATAAATAATTTTAATCCAGTTAAATATTCTTTTGCTAAACAAGCTCAAGGATTAACAATTGTACATTTGCAGTATAATGCAATAAAAAATGAAAAAATTAAAATTCCTAGTTTGAAGGAACAAAATAAAATGTCGGATTTATTTATTCAAATAGATAACCTTATCACTCTTCATCAACGTAAGTCATATATCAAAATATATTCTTGGGAACAGCGTAAGTTTTCAGAATTAGTTCTAATTGAACGAGGTGGTTCTCCAAGACCTATTGAAGATTATATAACAAATGAACCTGATGGCTTGAATTGGATTAAGATTGGCGATGCTCCATCACAAGGGCATTATATAACCAAAACTGCCGAAAAAATAAAACCGGAAGGTCTTTCTAAAACACGTCAAGTACAACCCGGAGATTTAATTTTGTCTAACTCTATGAGTTTCGGGAA
This sequence comes from uncultured Muribaculaceae bacterium, assembly GCA_964617705.1. GTDB lineage: Bacteria > Bacillota_I > Bacilli_A > RF39 > UBA660 > Faecisoma. Next base: position 34,745 of record CAZTXU010000001.1, on the reverse strand, counting down.
ACCGTATATAATGGGCATAAATGGCTGTATTCACGATGGTTGGTTGCTTATAAGAGATACAAATAAGAGGTTTGATTTGACCTTCCTTTGTCATCTTTTAGGAACAACTCAGATGCTTGAACAATACAAATCTTTTGCTGCCGGAAGTACAGTTAATAATCTTAATAAAGAATTGGTTGGAAACACAGTCGTTACCGTGCCTAAGATAGACGAACAGAAAGTATTGGGGCAGTATTTTGAAAACCTCGACCACCTTATCACCCTTCATCAACATTAGGATAAGAAGGAGATTTATAATAAAAATGAACGCAAACGATGTAAATGAATTATTTTGTAACTATTATGATAGATGGATACAAGTGTATAAAGAAGGAGCTATAAGAAACTCAACAATGCAAAAATATAAATTAACTGCGAAGTGGTTAAAAATTATTGCACCTAAAATAAAAATATATGAATTGAATAGGATTTCGTATCAAGAAATTTTAAATAAATATGCAGAAAAACATGAAAGACAAAGTACAATGGATTTTCATCATCAATTAAAAGCTGCTATTTTAGATGCTGTTGATGATGGATTAATAGAAAAAGATCCTACTAGAAAAGCAATAATAAAAGGTAAGACACCTCGTGATAAGAAAGATAAATATCTTAATCAATTTGAATTGCAAAAATTAATTTCAGATTTAAATTTAAATAGCAAAATAAATTATGATTGGATGATATATTTAATTGCTAAAACAGGACTAAGATTTTCTGAAGCTTTGGCACTAACTCCAAAAGATTTTGATTTTCCCCATCAAATATTGAATGTAGATAAGACATGGAATTACAAGGAAAATGGAGGATTTCAAGAAACGAAAAATAAATCTTCTGAGCGAAAAGTTCAGTTAGATTGGCAAACTATTATTAAGTTTTCTGAATTGGTTAAAGATTTGGAACAAGATAAACCGATATTTATAAATTCAAAAATATATAATTCAACAATAAATGATATTCTAAGAAGGCATTGTTTAAATGTTAACATACCCATAATATCGATACATGGATTAAGACATACTCATGCCTCAATACTTTTATATGCAGGTGTATCAATAGCAAGTGTTGCTCATAGATTAGGGCATGCGAGTATGTCAACAACACAAAAAACATATTTGCATATAATTCAAGAATTAGAAAATACAGATATAGATAAAATAATGAGAGCTTTAACAACTTTAAATAGTTAATATAATTATGTTGATGAAGAGTGATAAGGCTATCTACGTTATTAAATAATTCTTCAATTTTTAATTGTTCATTATTCGTTGAATATGTAATATCAACAACTTTAATAGTTCGAAAATTTAAAACTGGCATGGCAGATTAACCATTACTAATATTTAATTTTTTGTATATTTTTTCTTACTTCAAATATGTATATAAATATTCTTTTGCAAGTGATTTTTCTAGGCTAACAATAAACATATTATTAGCTAAAACACCTGTTCCCGACATATAATATAAAAATAAGTTATTTCACTTGTATATGTATATAAAACTGATATAATATTTTTTTGAAAAATGAGATAGTTGAAATACAGTGATGTCATTAGGTTTAATAGATACATTAAAAGAATATTCTATATCTTCTTTAACAAAAGAATTAGAAAAAAAGTATATGATATCTATGAAATTAATAATGAAGATTATCAATTAAATTTGATAACTAATAATTTATTGGAAAATAATAAATACGATATATATATATATATATATATAAATGATAAAAAGACATCTCATTCATGATTTTATATAAATTATTTAAAAATGAAAATGAAACAATAAAATATTTCTGTGAAGAAGCAAATGAATATCATGTTGTATGTGTAGGTTCACTTCTTGGAATAAGACTCTCTAAAACATCTTTGCCTGTTGGCAAAGTAGATTTTTAAAATTTATATCCAATGACATTTAGTGAATTTTTAATTGTTGATGATTCGGAAAATTTAGTAGAAGTCATGAGAAAAACCAAAGATATAAATGAAATCCCTAAAATTTTTGAAGATAGATTAATAGAAAAATTAAAAATATATTATATAATTGGTGGAATGCCCGAAACTGTGTATGTTGGGTTAATGATAAAGATATAGAAAAAATAAATAAAATATCATTAATTTGGAATGGAATACCATCACAATTAGCAAGAGAAAATAAAAAGTTTGTATATCAAGTAGTAAAAGAAGGTGTTCGTGCTAGAGAATACGAAGGAGCATTAAACTTTTTAAATGATGCTAATTTAATATCTAAGTGTTATTTAGTAAATAAATGTGATTTTCCTTTAAAATCATATCATGATTTATCAGCATATAAGATTTATATGAATGATATTGGACTTTTAAGAAGAATGTCTAATTTAGATAGTAGAATTATTTTAAAAGGTAATAAACTTTTAGAATAATTTAAAGGTTCATTTACAGAAAATTATGTTGCTAATGTATTAAATTATTTACTAGATGAATCACCTAATTATTATACTTTTGATAGAAATGAAATAGATTTTGTAATACAAAGAAATAATAGAATAATTCCTATAGAAGTAAAATCAGATAAAAGTACTAATCACAATAGTTTGACTAAATTTAATTCTAAAAGTGATAATGAAGTATCATTTAGATTTTCATTAAATAACTTGAGTAAATATGGAAAAATAGTTAATATTTTACTCTACTTTATAGAGTATATTAATGATTTAAATTTAGAATAAAAAATAAATAGAAAATTAATTTAATATATGATTTATTTAAAAGAGGTAAAAAAATGATAGTGATATAGATTATATATTAGAAACCATAGTATATCTTGAATTACTTAGAAGATGATATAAAGTATATGTTGGTAAAGTAGATGATTAAGAAACAAATTATGATGATATAACAAAAATAAATGTAGTAGATTGGTTATTATAATAAAAAGGCAATTATATATTAACAGATATTAATTATCTGTTTTTTAATGGCCTAATCTAAATAATGGGGGTGTATTTATATTAAATAGTATTGATAAAGAAATACATAAATGTAATATATGTAATGATATGGTAGAAAAATCTCCTAATGCCAAAACAGTTTCGATAGGTAAAGAAAATAAAATAGTTATATTAGGATAAACACCAGCAAACAATGGTTGAAAAAATACTTTATTTAAACTTATTACCAAGAAAGAAGGACTTAATAGGTAGTAATAGAAAAGGTGCTAATGTACAATTACTACCACAAATACATCTAGTAGTAGATGATGAATGTATTGTTAGAAATATCTTGACATAATATAAAAATAGATATACAATATCATTGTATTAGTCGAATAATACAGCGGAGGTAAATATGGAAATAACATTTGATAACAATATCCCAATATATATTCAATTACTTGAGTATATTAAAATTTATATAATTTCAGGAACATTTAAATGTGGAGAAAAACTTCCATCAGTTAGAGATTTTGCTTTAACTTTTAAAGTTAATCCAAATACTATGCAAAAAGCACTAACAGAACTTGAAGAAGTAGGATTAATTTATACAGAAAGAACAAATGGTAAATATGTTACAAAAGACGAAAAAGTCGTAGAAAAATTAAAAAACGAATATGCCCTAACACTAGCAAAAAGTTATTTTGAAGGAATGAAACGAATTGGATTTAGTAAAGCAGATTCAATTAAATACTTAAGTGAGGTGAAATAACATGGAATTATTAGAAATAAAAAATCTTAGTAAATCTTATGATAATAGAAAGATACTTAAAAATATCAATTTAAAAATATCTAGTGGAAAGATTATCGGTTTACTTGGAAAAAATGGAGTAGGAAAAACAACTTTAATTAAATTAATAAATGATTTACTAACACCTTCCGAAGGAGAAATACTAATTAACGGAAAAATAATAGGAGTAGATTCTAAAAAAAATATATCCTATTTACCTGAACGAACCTATTTAGATAAAGACATGAAAGTTAAAGAAATTTTAACATACTTTGAAGAATTTTATGATAACTTTAATAAAGAAAAAGCAATAAAATTACTTAAAGATTTAGATTTAGACATAAACCAAAAAATCAATAAAATGTCAAAAGGTATGCAAGAAAAATTACAATTAATATTAGTAATGAGTAGAGATGCTAAACTTTATATATTAGACGAACCTTTAGGCGGCGTTGATCCAGCAACTCGTGATTACATATTAGATACAATACTATCTAACTTTAGTAATGGTGCAAGTGTAATTATATCAACACATTTAATAAGCGATATTGAAAGAATATTAGATGAAGTTATTTTTATAGATAAAGGAGAAATTGTTTTAACATCATCAGCTGACGAACTTAGAAAAAAAGAAAATGCTTCAATAGATGAAATATTTAGGAGGAAATTTAAATGTTAAATAAATTATTAAAATATGATTTAAAATGGGTTCATAAACCCCTTATAATATTTTATATACTTGCAATAATATTTTCAATTTTCGTAAGAATAGTAGAAAACTTTGAATCAACTTTGATATTATTAATAATAGATAAAATATGCTGTGGTGTGGTTATTTCAATGTGCATTAGTATACTAGTAAATTGCCTTATGAGAAACTTTGCAAGATTTATAAAAAATATATATAAAGATGAATCCTATCTAACACATACCCTTCCAGTAAGTAAAAACAAAATTTTTCTATCAAAAATTTTAACCAGCATTATTACACTATTAACATCAGTAATTGTTATAGTTATTTGTCTTGCTATTTGTACCTTAAATAAAGATACTTGGATATTATTAAAAGAAACCTTAGAAAGCTCTGCTATATATTTTAATAGTTCAGTATTTAGCTTAATATTAGTTATGATAACTGCAATATTTTTTGAATTTTTATTCATGATGTTAAGCGGAATACTAGGAATTATAATAGGTCATAAATCAAACAATTTAAAAATAATAAAATCAATTTTAATCGGTTTTATAATATATATTTTATTATCTATTTTATCAGTTGGAATACTATATATTTTAGGATTAGTAATCCCTGATGTAATGAATATATTTAATAGTACACTAGTTAACTCCAATACACTTAAAACTGTGATGATAATAGGCATAGTTATATATGCAATATATAATATAGGAATTTATTACGTAGGAAAAATTTTATTAAATAAAGGCGTTGATGTGGATTAATAAAAAAGTTATTAAATAAAGTTTATCAAATTGAAGGTTATCCAAAAATAAAAAACCATTATTTTAATAGTTTAATAATTTGCATATGGAAAAAGAACAAAATAATACCAAAATAGAATGATAAAAATATTAATTTAAAATAATATTTAATAAAGAAATTAGGTGGATAAAAATGAATTATAAATTAGAAAAAGTAAAATCAGAAGAAAAAGAAATATTATACAATCTATTACAATTCGCACTATATGATGGTAGTAGATACATAGAAAATAAACTTAATAATAAAGGATTATTTGAATATCATTGGTTTAATAATTACTTTACTGATAAAGATAGATTAGCTTATTTTATTAAAAGTGAGAACAATGAAATATTAGGTTTTTTAATGATTAATGAAAATATGAAATATTATTCGAATGGACACAGTATAGCTGAATTTTTAATACTACCACATTATAGAAGATATCACATTGGTAAAAGAGTCGCACATGATATTTTCAATATGTTAAAAGGTAATTGGGAAATTGAACCAATTCAAAATAGTGAAGAAGCATACCTTTTTTGGAAAAATACAATTGAAAGTTATACTAATAATTATGAATATAAAAACAATATTTTTATATTTAATAATTAAAAAAATATAAAAAAACTGATAATAGTTATCGAACATTGATAATTTTATCAGTTTTTATTTTTAAAAAAACAAAAAAATGTAAATTATTAAAAGGAAATTGGGTTAAAAAAGTTGTATAAGATATATAGGAGGTGTATGAAGAATTATATGATTAAAAAATTTAAAATAAGAAGGAAGGAGAATATATATGTTTTGCTTAAACTGTGGACATGAAATTAATAAAAATTATGATTTTTGTCCAGAATGTGGCACACGAATTAATAAAAAATTAATGAAAAAAATGCTTTTAATATCATTATTAAAAAACATATTTGAAAAAGTGAAAAAATTTATACTAGAACATAAAAAACAATTTTTAATAGGTACAGGATGTTTTATATTAATTATAACTGGTATAAATATATTTAATAGTTTGTTTGATTTTACAAAATTAAGTTGGGATAATGAATTTGGCGATGCAAATGTAACTTATACAACCCCCACAACACTAACCCTAAATGTATTAGCGTTTGATAAATATCAAAACGAAATTACAAATATAAAATTTAGTACAAAAGATGGAGAAATTCAAAGTGACGGAACTACTGTAGAATGGGAACTTCCAGAAGAAAATGGAACTTATATGATTACAGCAGAAGCTCCAACTGGTAAAAAAATTACAAAAAAAGTAACCGTTACTACTTTAGATGATATTGTTGAAAATCAACAAAGTTTATTTGGAATGTATGAAATTCCAAAAGATGAAAAAACTACTGATAGTGATGGCGATGGGTTAACTGATGCTGAAGAAAAAGAAATAGGAACAGACCCTTATTCAGCAGATACAGATTGTGATGGTTTACCAGATAAATTTGAAATTGAACAAACTAAAACAGACCCATTAAAAAAAGATACAGATTCAGATGGAATTAATGATGGTGATGAATTAGACTTAGATTTAAATCCATTAAAAATTTATTCTAAAGAAGATGGAATAAAAGATGGCGATAGAACACTAACTTATTCGATTGATGAATCAGAATTAGGTGTATCAATGCAAATAACTGGTAAAGGTAATATTGCTAGTACAACGATTGATAAATTTAAAAATTCAACATTTTCTAATATGAATGGTTTAATTGATACAATTTATGATTTTTATACAACAGGAACACTTGAAAGTGCTGTTGTAACAATTGAATATAATACTGATGATATAGCAGCAAAAGGTTTAGATGAAAATAATTTAACTCTATATTATTTTAATGAATATACAAAAGATTTAGAACCATTACCAACTACAGTTGATGTTAAAAATAAAACTATTACTGTAACAATGAAACATTTTTCAAAATATATTATGGGTGATAGTAAAGTTGTTTTAGAAAAATATAATACTCAAATAATGTTTGTAATTGATAATTCAGTTTCAATGTACAGTACCGAACAAATGGTTAGAGCAGGTTATAATAACAGTACAGGAGCCGTAGGTAATGATATTTCTTTTAAAAGATTAACCCTTACAAATAAAATGATAGAAAAATTTACTGGTAATTATCAATTTGGAGTTTCTGAATTTTCAGGAAACTATGCAAAATTAATTGAATTTACAGATAATATAGAAAATGTAAAAAAAGCAGTTAATTCCATGGAAAGTAATTGGGAAACTAATATAGATGGTACTAATATAATAACGGCATTAAAAAAAGGAATAAAAGAATTTAAAAAAGACCAAAATGGTCATTATATTGTATTACTTACAGATGGTAAAAATACTGAAGGAGATTTATTTTCAAATAAAGAAAAAATTATTAAACAAGCTAAAGAAAATGAAGTAAAAATTTGTGTTATTGGATTAGGTAATAATATAGATGTTAATGTTTTAAATGATATTGCTGAATCAACAGGATGTGATTATTATAATGCTACAAATTCTTCCGCACTAGATGAAATTTATTCGGTTGTTGAAGCAGATATTAATTATAATTTAGTAGACACAGATGATGACGTTAAAATTGATGGAATGATTCGCGCTAATAGCGGTTTTATAGTTACTAGAGATGGTTTTTCATTTGAGAATTTTACAAGTAATAAAACCAACGGACATTGTTATGGCATGGCAGTCTTTGCAATGCTATATTATAAAAATGAATTACCAATTACTTTAAAAGCTAGACGTGTTTCCGTACCTACTACTGGTTTTAAGAAAAAATACAAGGAATCAAATGGATATGATTTAAGTAATACTTATTTTTCAAAAAATTATGCGTTATATGATTACAAAATAACCAATAAAGCATTAGACCTTTTTTTAAATGGTCATCCACTTGGTTATAGAGATAGAATTGAAAATAATGCATTGATGATTAAGAAAGAGTACTATGATATTATGGAAAAAATTGGGGCGACATTCTATTTTGAAGATTACGAAGGTATAGATTATAATAAATATCAAAAAGCTTTATTAAATATCGATTCTGATCCATTTAATAAAGAAGTAGTAAAAGATGAAAGTCAAATGATAAATGCAATTTGGCGATTACATATTTTACAATTTAAAGAAAAAAATACTAGTTTTTATAGTGACCCAGATAAATCATTTGATGAATTATATAAACAATTAAATGAAGGTAATCCGCTTGTTATTAGTCTTTCTAGGGTGCACGCAGTAAATGCTATAAGGTTAATTCAAGATGTAAATGATTCAAATAAATTTAAAATAGAAGTATACGATAATAACTATCCTGGAGAAACAAGATATATTGAAGTAACTCGTAGTAAGTATAGTAAACGTTTTTATGATATCCAATCATGGTCGAATAAATATAACTACAAATTTAAATATGATAAGTTTGATGATGGTATTGCAGAAGAACAATATATATCACTTTGTTATCCAAAAATAAAATAGGATTTATGAAATAGTTATAATAACAATAACTTTATGTTAGACTTTTATATAGAAATTTAGTATAATTATGATAATATTTGTTGTTTTAGAATTTTTTATGGTGATAGTTGATATGAATTATTTAAAAGAAGAGTTAAAAGAAATATTTAAAAATATTTTAAGTCCCAATTCTACAAAAAGAAAAGAGTCAAGAATAGTTTTAATTACTTTATTAATTTCAATTTCTATTATATTTATTCCAATTTGTATTTTTATTGGAGAAAGTATTGAATTTCCAGAATGGTGCGTTGAAATAATAAATTGTATAATTACTGCATTGATGTTAAACTGTGTATTTTTTGTTTTAATTTATCCATTAGTTAAAAGAATGACGAAAATTACTAAACTTTCTAAAAATGATTTTTTAAAACAAGAAGATTATTATAGAGATTTAATTTTAAATTATGACCTTATATAATTAAGTTATATCGATAATTTTGAACTAAATAAAGATAAAGATATAGTAGTTGCTTTAATAAATATGGAACTAAAAGGAATTATATCTTTAAAAGGACCGCGTATTAAAATTGTTAATAAATCAAGCAAATTGAAAAGAACTGAAAAATATATCTTACATTTAATAAAGAATGATATTATGGATGAATTAGATATTGAAAAATTAAAAGAAAAAACAATTGGAGATTGCATAGAAGATAAACTTATATATAAAATAAATAGAAAGAAAATAGTTATTTATTTATGTGTAATTTTTATATTTAGTATAGTTTTTTATATCTTTGGTTTCGTATACATGTATTATCTTTCTATTTTTCTATCTTCTTTAATTTTTGCTGTAATAGTTGACCCATATAAAAGAACTGAAAATGGTGAAAAAGTTAATAAACAATTAGAAGGCTTAAAATTATTTATAAAAGATTTTAGTCTATTAAATGAAAAGGAATATAAAGAAATGTTATTTTGGAAATATTATTTAGCTTATTCGGTATTATTTAATCAAAATGATAAAATAGTAAAAGAAATATTAAACAAGATAAAGTAGTTATATTTTAACTTTCTTAAAGTTAGATTATAATAAAAAAAGGTGATTTATGAAACAATTAACTCTTGATGAGAATTTATTTAAAGAATTTAATTATTGGAAAAATAAAAATGATATTCCAAATGAAATAATAGAATATATAATAAATAAATCAAATTCTAAACCAATTTATGAAAAAAACACAAGAAAGTTTTTTTGTTCAAAATGTTTAAAAGAGTTAAATATAAATTTTTGTTGTCATAAATGTCGAAAAAAATATGATAAAAATATAGAAACATGTACAATTGAAAATATAAAAGAAATTAAAAATATACCTCAATTATACCGTTATTTTGTATTTGATATAGTGAATGAAGATGTTTTACTTTATTCAATTAATGAAAATATTAGTTATTATAATCCTTTAGCTTATGGACCTTATAAAACAACTTATATTGAAATAGAAAATGTATATCATGTTGAACAAAATAGTTTTACGAATCTTATAAATAATAAAAAATTTTTTTATGATGAAATAGATGATTTAGATTATAACTTACCTGATTTTGTTTTTGATGAAGGATATTTATATCCTAATAATTTAGAAAAATTAAAAAATACTTTATATCGTTATACTTTATTATGGAAAATAAAAGATAATATTAATGATTTTAAATTTGATGTTTTATCTATAACTTATGGACCACTTCATTTTAAACAATTTGAATATTTAATGAAATCTAATTTATATACATTAGCGTTTGATAAATTTTATGATATAGATTATGATAAAAAATTTTTAAATAAAGAAAATATATCATTTATGATAGAAAACAATTTTAATTGTAGTAATTATAAAGCTTTTAAATTATGTAGAAAAAAGGATATGGATCTTGTAATGTTTACAACAATTTATTTAGAAATAATAGAAGATATTACTTCTCTTGTTTCTATAGATTTAACAAAATTAAAAAAATATTATGAAGAAAACAAAATAGATTTATATATATATTATGATTACTTAAGAATGGCAAAAGAATTACAATTGAATTTAAAAACAAATTTATTTCCAACTAATTTATTTTCCCAACACGATAAATTAAGTTTAGAAATTACCATTAAAAATAATCCGCAAATAAATGATAAAATTAAAGAATTTTCAAATGTTTTAAAAATAAATAATTATGAAGATGAAAAATATATAATTATCCCAGCATCTTCTATAGAAGATTTGATTGATGAAAGTAGAATGCAAAATAATTGTGTTCGTACTTATTGTGAAGATTATAGTAATAGAAAAAAACAAATATATTTTATGAGAAGAAAAAATGATATAAATAAATCATTTGTTACAATAGAAGTTATTAATAAAAAAATAAGACAAGCAAGAATTAAAAATAATAAATTACCCAATAAAGAAATTATTAAAATATTAGAAAAATGGGAGAAAAGTTTAAAATATTGACTTTGTATAGAATTTAATCTATACTGGAAATTAAGGAGTGGCATATGAAAAAGTTAGATGGAAGTCCAAAAAGTTTAAAACAATTATTACTAAATACTAAATATACTATTCATTATTATCAAAGAGAATATATGTGGGGAAGAAAACAAATTGAAGAATTAATAGATGATTTAACTCAAGAATTTTTAAATAATTATACATTAGGAGATTCACGGGAAAATGTATTAAATTATGGTGCTTATTTCATGGGGTCTGTTGTACTAACATCAGGAAGAGAAAATGCTATAATTGATGGACAACAAAGGTTAACCTCACTAACACTACTACTTTTATATTTAAAAAACAGATTGAATGAAAAAGGTTTAATTCATAATACTATTGATGGAATGATTTATTCAGAAACTTTAGGTATAAAATCATTTAATATCAATGTTTTAGAAAGAGAAAAAATATTAAATTCTATTTATACCAATACTGATTATAAATACGATGAAAAAAGTGAATCAGTTAAAAATATAATGAATAGATATTCAGATATAAATGAAATTTTTCCAACAGATATAATAGATAATTGTTTATTAAATTTTACAGACTGGTTAATTGAAAAAGTGTTTTTTATCGAAATCGTAGCAGCAGAAGAACAAGATGCTCATAAAGTATTTGTAAGTATGAATGACCGTGGATTAAATCTGACGCCAACAGAAATGTTAAAAGGATATTTATTATCAGAAATAGTTGATGATAAAAAAAGAGAAGAAAGTAATGATTCATGGAAAAAACAAATTTTAGAATTAAAAAAATTTGATAAATCTGAAGATGAAACATTTATAAAACATTGGTTACGTGGTTGTTATGCAACAACAATAAGAGATACAAAAGCTAATTCCATACCGATGGATTTTGATAATATAGGTTCAGGATTTCATAAGTGGGTTAGAGAAAATAAAGATAAAATGAACTTACATACAAGTAAAGATTTTGAAGAATTAATAGATAAATTTGTTTTTTATAGCAATTTATATTTAAAAATAAAAAAATATGAAAATGAATTAAATGAAAATTATAAATATATTTATTACAATGCTCAATTAGGATTTACTTTCCAACCACAATTGTTATTATCAGCTATTAATTTTGATGATAGTGAAGAAATTATAAATAAAAAATTAGATTTAGTATCAAAATATATTGATATGTATATTTATTCAAGAGTTATTAATTATAGTAAATGTGAATATAACGTTATTAAAAATAGGGTATTTAAAATAACAAACGAAATTAGAGGATTAAATTTAGAAGAACTTTCTAAAAAATTAATTGATTATGTTTTAACATCAGAACACAAATTTGATAACTTTAGTAATTGGGAATTAAACTCATTTACTAAAAAATATATGAAACATTTATTAGCAAGAATTACAAGTTATATAGAAAATAAAACTGATATGCCAAATAATTTTGTTAATTATATAGATATTTATACAAAAAATCCTTATGAAGTTGAACATATAACCTGCGACCACTATGATTGGTTTCAAAATATTTATACAAGTGAACAAGAATTTAATTCATTTAGAAATAATATTGGTGATTTAGTATTATTACCTAAATCAATAAATGCTAGTTTAAATGACAAAAAATATGATTATAAAGTAGAAAAATATTGTTCTAATGAAGGTAATATTTTAGCGGCTTCTTTAGGGGAAATAACTTATAAAAATAATCCAAGATTTATCAATTTTAAAAATGAGAATAATTTAAATTTTGAACCTTATTCTAAATTTGAAAAAGAAGAAATTATTAAAAGGAATAAATTATATAAAGATATTGTTGATATAATATGGAGTATTGATAATTTAAAATATGAAAAAAATTAATATTTTTAAATATATAATTTTAATTATAAGTATTATAACTTATATATATTTATGTAAACATCAGTATACTTTTAATATGACATATTTAAAGTGTATAATATATGTGTTATTAATTTGTTTATTTAATTATATTTGTGGAATAATTGTTAATGATTATAATACTTATAAAAAAAATATCGATATTTATATAATTTTATATTTTATTTTATTATTTAGTTTAACTTTTGTTATTGGAAGAACTAATATAAAATTTTATGATTGGTTTTACCAAGGACAATGTATTCCTTTTAAAACAATATCAATGCAACTAAAATATGGTTCAATAATATCGATTTTAAAAAATATTTTTGGAAATATTACAATCTTAATACCGTTATCATTCTTGTTATTAATTAAAGATGATAAATACAATAATTTATTTAGACAAACTTTGATTATACTTCCTACCATTATATTTATAGAATTATTTCAAACAATCACCCACACTGGAGTTTTTGATATTGATGATATTTTATTAAATTATATAGGAACTATTGTATTTGCTTTAATTTTAACTAAATTGAATATTGTACCTAAAATTAAAAAAATATTTTATACAAATTGTTTAAATATTTGGAAGTGAAAAAATGATTTTAAATGTAAGTTCTAGAACAGATGTAGTTGCTTTATATAGCAATTGGTTTATGAATAGATATAAAGAAGGATTTATCGATGTTAGAAATCCTTTTTATCCTAAATTAGTAAGTAGAATATACTTTGAAAATGTTGATTTAATTTTGTTTTGTACAAAAAATCCTATACCAATTTTAGATAAATTAAATTATATTGAAACCCCAATTTTATTTCACATTACAATCACACCTTATAAAAAAGATGTTGAACCTAATGTATTGCCAAAAGGAATTATAATTGAAAGCATTAAAAAAGTATCTAAAATAGTTGGTATTGATAATTTAGTTGTAAGATATGATCCAATATTTATAAGTGATAAGTATACCATTTCCTACCACATAAAAGCATTTGATAAGTTATGTAATTTATTAAATGGATATGTAAAAAAAATAATTGTGTCATTTATTGATGATTATAAAAATGTAAGAAACAATCAAAAATTTTTGAAAATTAAAAAATTTACTTTAGAAGATTATAAAATAATTGGAGAAAATTTTAGTCAAAGTGCTTGCAAAAATGGTATTACTGTTCAAACTTGCTGTGAAGTTAATGATTTATGGGAATATGGTTTTGTAAAAGATGAATGTATTTCTTTAGAACTTGCTCATAAATTAACAGGAAAAACTTATAAAAAGTGGAAATCAAGAAATTGCAATTGTGCGGAAATGGTTGATATAGGTGTATATAATTCTTGTAAACACTTTTGCAAATATTGCTATGCGAACTATGATGAAAAACAAGTTGTTGATAATTATAAAAATCATTTTTTAGATTCGTCATTATTAATAGGCAAACTACAAAAAGATGATATAATTAAAGAAAGAAAGTGATGATATGAAATTTATTGTTGATGAAAAAGTTTTAAATTTAGGATTAAAAATAAAAGCGGTTATATTAGAAAACATTGATAATAAAACAGAAAATAAAGAATATGAAGAATTTAGAGAATTAAAAACAAAAGAATTAATTGATAAATATAAAGATTATGATATAAATAATGATAAAATAATTGAAGCTTTTTATCAATTACATGAAAAAGTTAATGTACCAAGAAGAAAAAATTTACCAGCATCTTTAAATTTAATTAAAGCATTAATAAAAAAAGAAGAACTTCCAAAAATTAATAAAGCAGTTGATATTTATAATATTTTATCAATTGAATCAAAATTGTGTTTAGGTGCTCATGACATAGATAAAATAAGTAAATATGTAACTTTAAAAATAACTGATGGAACAGAAAAGTTTTTACCTTTAGGTAGTGATATCTTAAAACCAATAAAACAAGGAGAATACGCATTGGTAGATGGCGATAATGATGTTATTTGTTATTTAGATATAAGACAAGTTGATAAAACTAAAGTAACTGTCGATAGTAAAAATATAATATATTTTATTATGGGTAATAGTGAAACTAAAGATGAAGAATTAGAAATAGTAGCAAATAAAATAATAGAATTAACTACTAAATATTGTGGCGGTAGTGGGAAAATTATTTAAAATGGAGGTCATATGAAAAAGAATGTTTTAATCATATTTATAACACTAATATTAATGTTTACAATTATAATATTACTTATACCAAATAACCCAAAAGAAAATTTTACTACAGGGGTTTCAGTTGTACCAACAATGGATGATATTATTTCAAATGATAGTAGTTGGTGTGGTACATTTCAACTAGTTTGGAATGATATGAAAAATGAAGTAGTAAAAAAAGATATTGTTTTTAATCCACAAATTACTATGGCTACAAATTTAAATAAAGAAACTTTTAATGAAACTATGTTATCTTCAGATTCATATTATAAAGTCTATGGTTTAAAAACAAAAGAATTAAAGAAAGAAATAGAAAAAAATATATTAGAAAAATTTAATCAAAAAAGTGATATTTTAAACGATTTTGGTTGGGATGAAGATTCTTTAGATAATAATAATTTTCAAAGATATTTCTTTTATGTAATGCTTTACAAAGAATTTGAATTTCCTAAAGAATTTACAAAATTAACAGGAAACTTTAAAGATAAAAATGTTGATTTTTTTGGAATTGATAATAATACAAATGAAGATGTAAATAATCAAATAACAGTATTATTTTATGAAGATGATGATAATTTTGCTATATCTATTCAAACTAAGGGAAATGATGAAATTATTTTATATAAAAATCCTTTAGGCAATACATTTAATGAAATATATACTAATTTAGAGAATAAAACAAATAATTATAAAGGTAATAATACTTTTTATGAAAGTGATACTTTTAAAATGCCAATTATTAATTTTAATGTAAAAAGAGAATATAGTGAACTTACTAATAAAAAATTTAGTACATTTGATAATAATGAAGCAGAAATTATGCAAGCAATTCAAACAATAAAATTTTCAATCAATGAAAAAGGTGGTAAAGTAAAAAGTGAAGCTGCAATTGATATAAAAAACTCTTTAGTAACAATTAACAAAGAAAGAAAATTTTATTTAGATAATACCTTTACTTTATTTTTAAAAGAAAAAGAACAATTAAAACCTTATTTAGCTCTTAAGATAGATAATATAGATAAATATATTTAAAAATTATTTCTATTTTTAATAAAAATATGGTATAATATGACTTAAGTGAAGGAGAGTTATAAGATGGCTAAAAATTTTAATGAAATTTATTCAAAAGTAAAAGAGTTTAAAAGTAAATATTCAACTACAATTGCTTGGAGATTAAAAGCCCATTGTAAACTTGTTTCAAAATATATTGGCGATAATGAAGAAGTTTTATATGCTTTTGCCTGCCAAAAAAATCATTTTTCATATGAAATATTTATGACTTACGTTGTTATATTAACAAATGAAAGAATTATTTTAGCTCAAAAAAGATTGTTATTTGGACATTTCTTTAAATCAATTACTCCTGATATGTATAACGATTTAACTATTAAAACAGGTATTATATGGGGGAAATTATGTATTGATACAATTAAAGAAGAAGTTCAACTATCTAACATAGATAAAGATGCTCTACCAGAATTAGAATCAACAATTACTAATTTTATGTTAGAAGCTAAAAAATTATATAATGATATAGATTAAGGTTATTTAACCTTTTTTTGTATTCATTTTAAATTAACAATTATAATATAATTTAATGGTGATGGAATGAAAAAAGTAATCATTAAATTTTTGTTTTCCTTAATTATTATGTTGTTGGTTTTAATAATGATAAAACAAAATGTAGAATTTAAAACAAAATTTTATAAATACGTTTACGATACTAATTTTTCATTTGCAACAATAAATAATTGGTATCAAAGTAAATTTGGAAGTCCTATCCCCTTTAAAGATTTAATAAAAGATAGTACTCCTGTTTTTAAAGAAAAATTAAAATATAATGAATCTTCTAAATATAAAGATGGCGTTAAGTTAGAAGTTGGAAGTAATTATTTAGTTCCTAGTTTAGAAAAAGGAATTGTTATTTTTATAGGAGAAAAAGAAGATTATGGCAATACCGTAATAGTTCAACAACAAAATGGAATTGATGTTTGGTATTCTAATTTAGAAAGTATTAGTGTTGAGTTATATGATTATATAGATAGTGGTATCCTAATCGGAGAAGTAAATAATGACTTATATTTAAAATTTATTTCTAATGGTGAGGTAATTGATTACAAACCATACATTTAAAATCCATCCTTTTTTTTATGTTGTAGCTATTGTTTGTATAGTAACAGGTTATTTTAAATTTTTCTTGTTTTTTACTTTTCTAATTTTATTTCATGAAATAGGTCATATATTAGCTGGTTTAATATGTAACTGGAAAATTGATAAAATAGTTATAATGCCTTTTTCCGGTTTAACTATATTTGATAATAAAATAAACCATTCATTAAAAGAAGAATTGTTTGTCGTTTTGTTAGGACCTATTTTTCAACTTATATTAGGTTTATTTATTAAAGATTATTCATTATTAAATATTCATTATTCATTGTTAATATTTAATTTAATACCAATTTATCCTTTAGATGGTTCGAAAATATTTAATATAATTTTTAATAATTTATTTTCTTTTTACAAAAGTTTAAATATAATGATTTATTTATCTTATTTAATGATTTTTTTAATATTGTTAAAATATAAAAACATATTGTTAGTTTTAATAATGTTATTAATTTTAAGTAAAGTAATACAAGAACATAAAAAAATAAAAGAAATTTTTAATAAATTTTTATTAGAAAGATATTTGTATAATTTTAATTATAAAAAAACAAAAAAAGTAACAAAATTAAAACAAATGAGTTTGTGTAGAAAACACTTATTTAATGTTGAAAATAAATGGTATACAGAGAAAGAGATATTGCGGAAAATATTTGACAAATAAAAGAAAATGTGCTAAAATGAATAACTGTGTAGAGACCTCTCTACAACCGCACAGAAAAGGTTGTAAAACAGTAATGTACCTTGATGGCGAGTCTGAGATTAAAGGAGGTAAAATATGAAAGCAGTAATCGAAACTGGAGGAAAACAATACTATGTTGAAGAAGGCTCAATTATTTACGTTGAAAAATTAGATGTTGAAACTGGAAAAGAAGTTAAATTTGATAAAGTTTTAATGGCTAATGGTGTAAGTGGGAGACCATTTTTAAACAATATAGTAGTGACTGGTGAAGTTTTAAAACACGGTAAAAACAAAAAAATTAAAGTATTTAAATATAACGCTAAGAAAAAATATCGTAAAACTCAAGGTCATCGTCAACCATATACTAAAGTTGAAATTAAAAGTATAAAAGAGAATTAATATGATAAAAATTAAAGAATTAGATAATAAAATAATCATAAGTGGTCATGCTAATTTTGATGAATATGGAAAAGATATAGTATGTGCTAGTGTATCAAGCATAGTAATTACTACTGTTAATGCTATTTTAAAATATAAAAATAAAGCAATTAAATACACTAATGATGAAAAATTAATTATCGAAATATTAGAAAAAGATGAAGTTATTAATATTTTAATAACAAATATGTTAGATTTATTAAAAGAATTAGAAAAACAATATCCAAAAAATATAAGGAGGTGTTGATTGTGTTTGAATTGATGCAATTAAATATACAATTATTCGCTCATAAAAAAGGTCAAGGATCTACTAAAAATGGTCGTGATTCAATTTCAAAAAGACTAGGTGCTAAAGCTAGTGATGGCGAATATGTAACTGGAGGTTCAATTATCTATCGTCAAAGAGGAACAAAAATTTATCCAGGAACTAATGTAGGAATTGGTTCTGATGATACAGTTTATGCTAAAATTGATGGTTACGTAAAATTTGAACGAAAAGGAAAAGACAAAAAACAAGTAAGTGTTTATCCAAGTTTATAAACACTTTTTTTATATTTAAAAAGGAGGCATGTATGAAAATTATTGAAAAATTCTTTTCTTTTCTTTTTTCCATTATCTTTTTTATAGGAATAACAATATTTGGTTTATCTTTTTTAGTTAGCAGATTTTTTAATCCAAATTATTACACTGAAATTTTAAATAGTATCGATATAAAAGAAATTAAAGTATCAGAATTAGGAATTAAAGAACTAACAGAAGAATTTGGTGATGTAACAATTGAAGAAGCAATTATAATAAGTCTTGAAGAAGATATTGATAGTTCACTAGCTCTTGAAATTATTGAAAGCAAAGAAGTAAAAGATGTTTTAGGAAAAGTAATCAGTGAAGTTGTTGATTATCAATTAACTAATGAAACAATCCCACAATTAGATAAAAAAGATATAGATAAATTATTAGAAAATGAACAAATAAATAAAATAATTAAAGAAGAAAATATTGAAATTAATCGAGATGAAATATTAAATGAAATTAATAAAATTTTAAGAGAAGAGTTAGGTGATATAGATGAATGATACTATAATTAATATTATAAAAAGTCCATATTTATGGTTAATATTACTATTATTTGTTGGTATAATGTACTTATTTTTATCTTTATTTAATCATAGTTTTAAAAAACCATTAAAATTATTAGGAATTACTATTATTATAAGCGGATTTTTGTTTATAATATTAAGATTATTTATACCTAATTTAATTATTTTATTTTTTGAAGAATATGCTGACATGATAAATATTTTAATTCCAAGAATTTTTAGAACTATTACAACTATTGGAATTATATATATTTTAATAGGCGTTCTAGCACTTTTCTTATATTATAAAGTTGAATAATTCAATACTTTTAAACAACTTGACTTTTTAGATAAAAATATTTATAATGAGTTCATAACGGGTGATATTATGTTTATAGATGAGGTTAAGCTAATCTTAATCGCTGGAACTGGTGGCGATGGATGTATGGCTTTTAGAAGAGAAAAGTATATTGAAATGGGTGGACCTTATGGCGGTAATGGTGGTAAAGGTTCAGATATTATTTTTAAAGTTGATGAAGGATTAAATACATTAGTTGATTTAAGATACCAAAAACAAATTAAAGGTAAAAAAGGTAATAATGGATTAGGAAAAGGTATGAATGGTTCTAAAGCAGAAGATATAGTTATAAGAGTTCCATTAGGCACAATAATTACAGATTTAGATACTAATTTAATTATTGCTGATTTAACTAAAAAAGATGATGAAGTTATAGTTGCTCATGGTGGGCGAGGTGGTAGAGGAAATATAGCCTTTGCCACACAATCTAATCCAGCTCCAAGGTATGCTGAAGCAGGCGAACCAGGTGAAATTAAAAATATTAAAGTTGAATTAAAATTGTTAGCAGATGTTGGATTAGTTGGTATGCCAAGCGTTGGTAAATCGACAATAATATCTAAAATATCAGCAGCTAAACCAAAAATTGCTGCTTATCATTTTACAACATTAAAACCTAATTTAGGTGTTGTAAAAGCTAATAATAAATCATTTGTAGTAGCAGATTTACCAGGATTAATTGAAGGAGCTAGTTTAGGAGAAGGACTAGGAGACCAATTTTTAAAACATATTGAAAGAACAAGAATAATCGCCCATGTTATAGATATGGGTTCAACTGAAGGAAGAAATCCTTACGAAGATTATGTTAAAATAAACAAAGAATTAAAAGATTTTAATCCTAAAATATTAGAAAAACCACAAATAGTTATTGCTAATAAAATGGATATGCCAAAATCTTTAGAAAATTTAGAAGAATTTAAGAAAAAAGTTTCTAATGTATATCCTATTAAAGCTATTACAAGCGAAGGCTTAAAAGAAGTTATTGAAGTATTATCTAATATGTTAGATAACATTGAAAAAAAACCACTATATGAAGAAGAAAAATTTGAAAGTCATGTTTTATATAAATTTGAAGAAAAAGAACCTTTTACAATTATTAAAGAAGATGATTGTTATGTAATAAAAGGTGAAGTTGTTGAAAAATTACTTCGTATGACCAAATTTAATACTGATGAAGCAGCAACTCGTTTTGCTAGTAAATTAAGACACTTAGGAGTTGATGATAAATTAAAAGAACTAGGTGCTTTAGAAGGAGATACTATTCGTATATTAGATTATGAATTTGAATATACTGAATAAATTTTAGTATAATAAGTTTCATTTATACTAAAAAGGAAGGAAAGAAATGATGAATAAAAAAGGGTTTACTTTAATTGAATTATTAGCTGTAATAATAGTACTGGCAATAATAATTTTAATAGCCACACCAATAATTTTTAATATAATAGAAAACACTAAATTAAAAGCATTAGAAAATAGTTGTTATGGCGTAATCGATGCTGTAAAAACAAATTATGTTGAAAATTTATTAAATAGTGAAGATGGAAAAGTTAATTTATCTGGTAATGTTGACGACTTAACATTATCAGGTGAACACCCATATTATGGAACATGGCAAATTGATAATTCAAGTGATTCAACCGAAAGAGGAATAAAAATTCAAAATGTAAAATTTAAATCAATGAAAAATTATACTTGTAGTAATGATTTAACAACAGGAAAAGTAAATTGTATTAAAGATGGAACAGATAACGTATTACCCACCATAACACCTAAAAACGAAACTATAGAAGTAAACGAAGAAACCAATCAAAAAATTAAAAAATATTTTAATGTTACTTTTGGAGTAACTGGTGGGGAAGTTATTTGTGATACTGTTAATGTAAATTTATTACAAGTTGGAAGTCATACAGTAAAATGTACAGCAATCGGAACAAACAAAAAGAAAGCTGAAGCAAGCATAACTTTAAATGTAAAAGAAGTAATACTACCTTTATTAGCTGATAATAGTGGAGCAAATAGACCAATATTATATAATAAAATGATACCAATTGTATATGATGGAAACAAATGGATATATAGCAATGGAACACAGAAAAATTGGTATAATTATAGAAAAAAACAATGGGCAAATGCTGTTATTTTAAATGAAGGAATAACAAAATCAGTGGGAGACGAAATAAAAGAAACTGATATTGCCTTATGGTATGTATGGATACCAAGATATAAATATACAATATTCAATGGAAATAATGAAGGTGTAGAAGAACAATTAATTGATGTAATTTTTGAAAATGAAGTAGAAAAAACTGGAACAGTAACGTGTATTGATGATTTTACTGAAGACAATAGAAGTGAGATATGTAGTGACACAAATGGAAGCATAGTTAATGGAACTTCTACTTATACTCATCCAGCATTCACTTTTGGTAATACAAATTTGAAAGGATTTTGGATAGGAAAATTTGAAGTAAGTGGCAATATAGATAAAATAACAATAAAACCAAATGTAACTAGCCTAAGAGGAGTATCTGTATCCAATTTCTTTACTTCAATTCAAAATATGAAAACAACATACAAAATAAATAATGCTGACTCACACATGATTAAAAATACTGAATGGGGAGCAGTAGCATATTTAAAACAAAGTAAATATGGGTTAGGCTCAACCGATATAGGAACAAATAATTATACAAGTGATGGAACTTTTATTGGGATTCCAAAAACTGGATGTGGAGCAGCAGCAGGAAGTGCAGTAAGTTCAACATGTAATTTATATAATACAACAAATGGAATGAAAGCAAGTACAACAGGAAATATTTATGGAGTATATGATATGTCAGGTGGAGCATGGGAATTTACAATGGGAAATATGCTGACAGAAAATGATGAATTTTATTCTAATAGAGCCGAATTTACCTCTATTCCAACAACAAAATATTATGATATGTATAAATATAATCAATCATATACAATTCAATCAAGAGGAAAATTAGGAGATGCAACTAAAGAAACTCTAAATTCATTTGGAAGTACTACTGGTGGATGGTATTCAGATGACGCATCTTTTCCATATTATAATAGTTCTTGGTTTTTACGAGGCGGTAGATACTATGATGGTTCAGTTGCTGGAATATTTGCTTTTAGTAATGGATATGGTGGTTCTGATAGCGGATATTCTACTCGTAGCGTTTTATCAGATTTCTAAAACTGTGGACACACAGTTTTTTTGTACTTGATATTAATTATTGACTATAACAAATATTTGCGTTAAAATATTATTAATGAATATACTGAACTATAAGGAGGATGCTATGTATTATTTTATAGGAATAAAAGGGACTGGTATGAGTGCTTTAGCCCAAATATTATTTGATTTAGGCTATGAAGTAGAAGGAAGTGATAAACCAGATCATTTCTTCACTGAAAAACCTTTAATTGAAAGAGGTATTAAAATATTACCATTTAATAAAGATAACATTAAAGAAAATATGATTATAGTTCAAGGAAATGCTTTTTCTGATACCCATGAAGAAGTAGTAAGAGCTAAAGAATTAAATTTAAAAATATATTCATATCAAGAAATGGTTGGAAAATTAACAAAAATGTTTAATACAATAACAGTTGCAGGTTGTCATGGAAAAACAACAACAAGTGCAATGATAAGCCATGTATTAAATAATATGGTTGGTTGCAATTATTTAATCGGTGATGGTAGTGGATTTGCAATAAAAGAAAACAATTATTTTATATTAGAAGCATGTGAATATAAAAGACATTTCTTAAGCTATACCCCACAATATGCAATAATTACCAATATCGAATTAGACCACATAGATTATTATAAAGATATTGATGATTACATTGATGCTTTTAAAGAATATGCAAACAATGCTGAAAAAATGGTTATTGCTTGTGGCGATGATCAATATACCCACATGTTAGAACCTAAAAAACCAATATTTTACTACGGCTTAAACGAAGATAACGATATAATTGCTAAAGAAGTTAATTATACTAACGAAGGTACTAGTTTTGATGTTTATGTCGAAGATAATTATTATGGTCATTTTGATTTACCTTTATATGGAAAACATATGCTTTTAAATTCATTAGCAGTTATTGGTATTTGCTATTATGAAAGATTAGATGCAAAAGAAGTAGCCAAAAATTTAAAAACATTTAAAGGAGCCAAAAGAAGATTTAAAGAAAAAGTAATTGGAGATATCATAACAATTGATGATTATGCTCATCATCCAACCGAAGTAAAAGTAACAATTAAAGGAGCTAGACAAAAATATCCAGATAAAGAAATAGTTGCTATTTTAAAAACTCATACTTTATCAAGAACTAAAGAAATGGCAACAGAATTTGCTGAAGCTTTAAAACTTGCCGATAAATCATATATTATGGATATTGGCGTAGACAGAGAAGAAATTGGTTATGATGACGTAACTTATAAAGTTATTCAAGAAAAAGTAGAAAATTGTGAATATATGTCTCTTGATTTAGTTGATAAATTATTAAAACATAAAAACGCAGTAATGATATTTATGAGTAGTAAAGATATATATGTATTACAAGAAAAATATGAAAAAATGTTAGAAGGTGAATAATGAAGAAAGGTTTTACTTTAGTTGAATTATTAGGAGTTATAGTATTACTAGGAATTATTGCTACAATCGTTGTTACAATAGTTGATAAAACATTAAAAGATAATAGAAAGAATGCTTACGATATTCAAATAAATAACATTATCGAAGATACTAAAAATTATTTTGTTGATAATAGTAGTTATTTACCAAGTTTAGGTAGTAGTTATACAATTACATTAGAAACATTAAAAGAAGAAGGATATGTAACCGAAGATATTATAAGTCCAATTAGTAATAAAAAATTTAGTAACGAAACAACTATTACTATTACAAATACTAACGAAGGATATAAATATAGTGTTGATGTTAAAGAAGCAACTGATTAGAAATGAATAATTTTTATTCAGTTTTTTTAACCCTTTAAAAATTCTTGTTTTTTAAATAAAAATAATGTATAATCAAGGTTAGGTGATATCATGAAAAATTATGATGAAAACTCAATAAAAATATTAGAAGGACTAGAAGCAGTAAGAAAAAGACCTGGAATGTATATTGGTTCAACAGACAAAAGAGGACTTCACCATTTAATTTGGGAAATTGTTGATAATAGTATCGATGAAGTTTTAAATGGTTATGGTAAAAAAATAAAAATAATATTACATAAAGATAATAGTGTAAGTGTATCAGATGAAGGAAGAGGAGTACCAACAGGAATACATGCAAGCGGTATCAGCACACCAGAAGTAATTTATACAGTATTACACGCTGGCGGTAAATTTGAAAATTCTGGTTATAAAGTATCAGGAGGACTACATGGAGTTGGAGCATCAGTTGTTAACGCATTATCAGAATGGATGGAAGTAACTATTAATCGCGAAGGATATACACATTATATTCGTTTCGAAAACGGTGGGAAAGTTAAAATACCACTAAAAAAACTAGAAAAAACTAGTAAAACAGGAACAACAGTTAGATTTAAACCAGATAAAAATATATTTCAAACCATTCAATTTTCCTTCACAACAGTATGTGAAAGAATGCAAGAATCAGCTTTTTTACTTAAAGGATTAACCGTTGAAGTAATCGATGAAGAAGATAATAAACATGAAATATTTTGTTATGAAAATGGATTAAAATCATTTGTTGAATACTTAAATGATGGTAAAAATGAACTACACAAAGTCGTTCATTTTGAAAGTAGCAAAGATGGAATAAATGTTGAAGTAGCATTTCAATATACTGATACCTACCAAGATAATTTAATAAGTTTTGCTAATAATGTTAAAACAATTGATGGAGGTTCTCATGAAGTAGGTTTCAAAACAGCACTAACTAAAGTATTTAATGATTATGCAAGAAATAATAATTATTTAAAAACAAAAGATAAAAACTTAGAAGGCAGTGATACAAGAGAAGGATTAACAGCCATTATAAGTTTACAAATACCAGAAAACTTATTACAATTTGAAGGACAAACAAAATCAAAATTAGGAACACCCCAAGCAAGAACAATAGTTGAAAATATCGTAACCGAAAAATTACAATTTTTCCTAGAAGAAAACAAAAGCGTAGCAACATCAATATTAGATAAAATAATTAAAAGTAAAATGGTAAGAGAAGCAGCAAGAAAAGCTAGAGACGAAGCACGAAATGGAAAAAGCAAAAACAAAAAAGAACAAGCATTAAGTGGTAAACTAACGCCAGCTCAAACTAAAAATCCTAACAAAAATGAATTATTTTTAGTCGAAGGAGATTCAGCTGGAGGTTCAGCAAAACAAGGTCGAGATCGTAAATTTCAAGCTATTTTACCCCTTAGAGGAAAAGTCTTAAACTGCGAAAAAACAAGATTAGAAGAAATATTAAAAAATGAAGAAATAAACACCATTATTCATACAGTTGGAGCAGGAGTTGGAAGTGATTTTGATATCAAAGATTCTAATTATGATAAAATAATTATAATGACCGATGCTGATGTTGATGGAGCTCATATTCAAATATTGTTGTTAACTTTCTTTTATCGATATATGAAACCATTAATTGAAGCAGGAAAACTTTATATAGCCATGCCACCATTGTATAAATTATTTTCAGGAAAAACTATATATTATGCTTGGACTGATGAAGAACGAAAAGATATTTTAAACAAATCAAAAATAAAATTAGAAACCCAAAGATATAAAGGTTTAGGAGAAATGAATGCTGACCAATTATGGGAAACTACAATGGATCCTAATACAAGAAGTTTAGTTAAAGTTAATATAAATGATGTATTATTAGCAGAAAAAAGAGTAAGTATTTTGATGGGAGATAAAGTCGAACCTCGTAAAGAATGGATTGAAGAAAACGTTGACTTTACCTTACAGGATGATTATGTATAGAAAATATATTAAAAGATTGTTAGATATTATTTTATCAATAATTTTAATAATATTAACATTTATTCCAATGTTAATAGTTATGTTAATAACTTTAATTAATTTAGGTAAACCAATTATTGATATTAGAATCCCAAGAGAAGGAAAAAACAAAAAACCTTTTTATATGTATAAAATAAGAACAAGAGTATATGATAAATTTGGAAATAGTACATATACAAAAACAAGTAAAATTATTGATAAATTATCACTAAATGAACTACCCCAATTTTATAATGTTTTAAAAGGTGATATGTCTTTAATTGGACCAAGAGCATTCATTTGTAATGAAAAATTACCCGAAGGTAAAATTAGTGAAAAAAGATATTTAGTTAAACCAGGAATATTTGGTTTAGCGCAATCAATGGGTGGAAGAAGTTTATCATATAGTGAAACTTTAAAATGTGATATAAAATATTATGATAACTTAAGTTTTATATTTGATTTAAAAATTTTAATTAATAATATAATTTTATTATTTAAACAAATGATAAAGAGGTGAATTATGCAAGATATAATCAAAAGAATATATGATTATTCACTAGAAGATATAATGGGCGACAGATTCGGAAGATATGCCAAAGAAATTATTCAAGATAGAGCCTTACCAGATGTTAGAGATGGATTAAAGCCCGTTCAAAGAAGAATATTGTATACAATGTATCAAGGTAAAAATACCTTTGATAAACCTTATCGTAAATGTGCGAAAACAGTTGGAGATGTTATGGGACACTACCACCCACACGGCGATTCTTCAATATATGAAGCAATGGTTAGAATGAGCCAATGGTGGAAACAAAATACCCCTTATATAGATATGCACGGTAATAATGGTTCAATGGATGGAGATAGCCCAGCTGCTTATCGTTATACCGAAGCAAGATTAGATAAAATAAGTAATGAATTATTAAAAGATATAAATAAAGATACTGTTGTAATGACTTATAACTATGATGATACTTTATTTGAACCAACAGTCCTACCAGCAAAATTTCCTAATTTATTAGTAAATGGAGCAAATGGAATAAGTGCTGGATATGCAACCAATATTCCTCCCCATAATTTAGGAGAAGTAATTGATGCTACAATCAAAAGAATAGATAGTCCTAATTGTTATTTAGAAACTATTTTAGATATCGTTAAAGGACCAGATTTTCCAACTGGAGGAATTGTTTGTGGTAAACAAGGAATAATTGATGCCTTTAAAACAGGAAAAGGAAAAGTAATCGTTAAATCAAAATATGAAATAATTAAAAATAAAGGTAAAGAACAAATAATAATAACAGAAATTCCTTTTGATGTTAATAAAGCCCAATTAGTTAAAAAAATAGATGAAATAAGAATCGATAAAAAAATTGAAGGAATTTTAGAAGTAAGAGATGAATCAGATTTAGAAAACCCTGAAACAATAGTAATCGATTTAAAAAAAGATGCTGATACTAACTTAATTATTAATTATTTATTAAAAAACACTGATATGCAAATATCATATAATTATAATATGGTTGCTATAGTAAATCATCGACCAGTTACTTTAGGAATATTACAAATATTAGATGCTTATATAAATCATCAAAAAGAAGTTATTTTAAAAAGAACAAATTTTGATTTAGAACACGCAAAAGCAAGGATTCATATTGTTGAAGGATTAATTAAAGCTTTAAGTATACTAGATGAAGTTATTAAAACAATTAGAAGCAGTAAAAATAAAAGTGATGCAGAAATTAATTTAGTAAATCAATTTGCTTTCAGTGAAAAACAAGCTAAAGCAATTGTTGAATTACAATTGTATAAATTAACTAATACTGATGTTACTGAATTAATCGAAGAACAAAACAATTTAAAAATAATTGTTGAAAGATTAATATCTATTTTATCTAATGAAGATATTTTAAAAAGTGTTATGAAAGAAGAATTAAGAGAAATTAAAAAACTTTATGCTACAGATAGAAAAACACAAGTATTAGATGAAATAGAAGATATTAAAATTGATACTATTAAAATGTTACCAAAAGATGATGTAATTGTTGCTATTACAAAACAAGGTTATGTTAAAAGAGTATCACTTAGAAGTTATAATAAAGATGAAAACACTTTAGTTAAAGAAGACGATTATTTAATTGGATTATATGAAATAAATACATTAAATACTATATTATTGTTCACTGATTTAGGTAATTATATTTATTTACCAGTATATGAAATACCTGAATTAAAGTGGAAAGAATTAGGAAAACATATTTCCAATATTGTAAAACTAAACAGTGATGAAAATATTGTTGCTAGTATGCCTATATATGAATTTGATAATACTTTAATTACTTTATTTAGTAAAGATGGTTTTGTAAAAAGAACTTATTTAAATGAATTTAAAGTTAATCGTTATTCAAAACCAATGTGTTGTATGAAAATAAAAGAAAACGATAGATTAGTAAGTGTTTCTAATATCCAAGGAAATAATATATTAGTAACTACCAAAAATGGTTTTGCTTTAAGATATGATTCAAAAGAAGTATCAACAGTTGGAATTAAAGCTAGTGGAGTTAAATCAATCAATTTAAAAAATGATGAAGTTAGAAGTGGATTAATATTTAATAATACTGATTATATAACAATTATTACAGAAAACGGAACTGGTAAAAGAATTAAATTAAATGAATTTGAATTATCAACAAGAGCTAGAAAAGGTATTTTATTAGTTAGAGATGTTAAAACTAATCCATATAAAGTATTAAAATCATTTGTAAATGTTAAAAATATTGGTATAATTACTGATGAAATTAAAACTTTAAAAGTAACTGAACTAACACTTGTTGATAGATATTCAACTGGTACAGTCATTAATAAAAAAGGAATTAAAGATTGTTTTGAAATAGTAAATATTACTAAAAAAGAAAAAATTGAAGAAGAAATACTAGATATATCATTAGATGATATTGATAATAGAATGCTTCAAATTGAAGGTATTTTAGATGATATCGATTATTAAAAATGTAGAATTTCTACATTTTTTTAATACTTAAATAACTTAATAAAAAAAATCAGAATTTTCTGATTATTTTTCTTTATAAAAATTAAATATGATATCTAATTTAATACTATCATCATTTACAATTTCTTCATAAGATTTTCCTACTTTTTCTTCTAATTCTTCTAAAGTGACAGGTTCATTAAATATATTAAATGAATACATATCGTATTTGATTAAGTATCTTGAGTAAATATCAGTTTTTTCTTCACGATAACTTTTATTTGAATTATCTATTTTACTTTTATCAGTAAATGATGACCAACTAGTATAAGTGTATAAAGAACTATCTTTATATTTATAATCATAAGGTTTAGTTGAAGAATAATAAGATGTATAACCTCTTTTATCTTTATTATACCATCTAAATGTATCATCATAATATGAATACATATTAACTCCACTTCCCTTTTCTTTAGTGTATCCCTCACCAGGTTCTATTGGAGTATATGCCCCATTTTCCCAATAAATTTTTGTTTTACCATCCATTTTATACCATTGGTAACCTTTTTTAGATTGAATATGTCTATAACTAAATTCTTCAGGATAATCAAGAGACCATTCACTAGGTTCAGTTTTTAATAATGTATTTGCATCTTTATTTGGATAACCTTTTAAAGCAGTTGTACTAAAATCACTATATTTAACATTGTTTTTATACCATTTCCACTTTTTATCACGATAACTATAATAAGTTTTATCTTCTTTTACATATTCAACTATAATAGCTGTATCTGGAATAGTAGGTAAATTTTTAGATTCAATTGGTAACTTTACGCCATTAGTTTCACTTTCACTTATCTTATTGCTAGGATACCATTTTGTCCATTTAGAATTGTAATGTGTTACTTCTTGATAATTAAATAAAACTTCAACTTTCATATTTTTATTTTTATTATATTCTGATGTTTTCTTATTAAAATCTTTGGTTGTACAATAAGAAGCGTTAATTAAATTAAATGTTTTAACATATTCATCATTATATTTAGTATAAGTAACAGACCCTTCAACTATTTTCTTTTTAAATTCAACATCATTTGGCATATTACTTAATTCTAAAGTTATACTTTGACCATTTAATTTAGGATATAAATCTAATCCTTCTAAATAAGCATCAGTAATAGCTGATATTTGATTATAAACATTTAAACAATTATTTTTACGATTTCTATTAATAGTTCCTTTAATAAAAACAAAAACAACTATTAAAATAAATACAAAAATTAATAACATTTTAATACCATCTTTAGATTTAAAATCAATTTTTGAAAATCTTGATTTTTTATTTTCTAAATTTTTTTTATTCATACAATAAACCACCCAATAACATTATAACATTTTTTCTAATATTTGGATACTTTTTTTGTTAATTTCATAAACTATATTAGGTGGTTTTGATGGGAAAAGAAGAATTTAAAGCATTTGTTAAAAAAAATCCTAAATTAATTAAGTATGTTCAAGATGGAAGTAGTTCTTGGCAAAAGTTTTATGAAATATATGATATGTATGGTGAGGATGAAAACGCATGGAAAGATTATTTAGGTGTTGCTACAGCAGTAGGGGTAAATGAAGTTGTTAGTTTTTTTAAAAACATTAATTTAGATTCTCTACAAAACGGAGTTAGTAGTATTCAAAGAGTTTTAGGGGTAATAGGAGATTTAACTAATAAAGATAATAACAAAAAAGAAGAATATAAACCTAGACCAATATATAAACATTTTGAGGATTAAATGATTTTAGATTTGCAATTTAAAATAAAAAATAATCCTAATTATATTAAGTATTTAAGAGAAAATTCATATTGGTATAAAACATTAAATAGATACCCTGAACATTTTAAAAACTTTGAAGAAGAAGTGAAAGAAAAATATCAATTAAGACCAACAGATAAAATTAGTAGAGCTTTAGATACTTTGAATATGGCTACATCTATCTTATCAACTCTTAAAAGTTAAAAAATATTGTCAAATATAGTAAAAATGTGCTATAATTCGAAGTAGGAGTGATAGAATGTATTGTCCAAATTGTGGTAATAAATTAAAACATAAAACTTGTTCTAATTGTAATTTTCATTTAAAAGATGGTTCTTTTTTTAAAAAAATTTTGGTATTTTTAATTATTATACTTATTGTAGTTGTTACATTTATTTTTATTAATAAAATTAATTTATCTTGGGATGAATCTTATGAAGATAATAATTTAACTTTAGTAACTTCATCAACTTTAACTTTAGGTATTAAAACTGATTTAAATTCAGATGATTTAAGTGTTAATGTAAGTTGTGGTGAGTATACAAAATCTGATTTAGAAATAAAATGGGATTTAACTAAATCAACTGGTAAATGTCATATTGAAGTAACTTATAAATTTAAAAAAATAGTTAAAGATGTTGAAGTTGTTAGTTATAATTTAGATAATGAATTAAGTTTAGAATATGAAATAGATTTAGATTCAGATGAAGATTTAGATTTTGATGGATTAACTAATAAACAAGAAAAAGAATATAAAACTAATCCTGAATTATATGATACTGATATGGATGGATTAGATGATTATTATGAAATATTTACTAGTAAAACTGATCCAAATAAAAAAGATAGTGATGATGATGGATTAAGTGATTATGATGAAATAAAACTTGGTTTAAATCCATTAAAAAGTGATTCTAAAGGTGATGGTATAAAAGATGGCAATCGAACACTAACTTATGATTATAGTAATGATGATGTTAAGATATCTATCAAAGGAAAAGGTAATATAGCAAATATTACTGCTAAAGTTACTGAAGATACTAAAATATCTAATAAAAATGGTATGATAAATAAATTATATTCTTTATACACTGATGGTAAGATTGATACTGCAACTTTAACTCTTAATTATACTTTAGAAGAATTAAAACAATATAATATAGATGAAGATAATTTAACTTTATTTTATTTTAATACTAATGAAGATAAATATGAAAAAGTAGATACAACAATTGATAAAGAAAATAAAACTATAACTTCAGTTTTAAATCATTTTTCTAATTATGTAATTGGTGATAAGGAAAAAGTAAAAGAAAAAGTTAGTAGTCAAATACTATTTGTAATAGATAATTCTTGGAGTATGTATTCTAGTGAACAATATGAAAAAATTGTTGGTAAACCTTATGATCCAGGTCTATTTGGAGTTAATATTTTAACTGCTTCTGATGCTAGTGGTAAAAGATTTGATTTAACAAGTAGTTTATCTTCTAAGTTGATTAAAAAAGGTAATAAAATTGGTATATCAGAATTTAGATATGATTATGCTAATGGATTAAAAATTGGTTCAAGTGAAGAAGAAATTAAAAACTTTTTAAACAATATGGATGGTAATTTTATTACTAAACGAGAAGGTACAAATATAACTAATGCTATAAGTAATGGTTTAAATGAATTTAGTTCTAGTGATTCTAATTATATAATTGTTTTAACAGATGGACAAGATAATTCTTTAAGTTTAAAAATAGATTCTATTGTTAAAAAAGCTTTAAATAAAAATGTTAAAGTGTGTACTATTGGATTTGGAGAAGGTGTAACTAATAAAAATTTAGCTAATTTAGCTAATGCAACTGGTTGTAAATTCTTTTCTTCAAGTGATTCAAATGGATTAATAGAATTATTTGATAATTTACAAGTAGAAGTAAGTAATGATTTAGTTGATACCAATAATGATGAAATAAATGATGGAATTGTAATTGCTGATAGTGGTTTTATAGTTAATAGAGATGGTTTTTCATTTGGTAATTATGGGACAAACTATTCAAGTGGTGGGCATTGTTATGGTATGGCAACATTTGCTCAATTGTATTATCAAAAATTATTGCCTTTAAAATTTGCTGCTAAAACCAATGGCGATATGAAATCGTATGCTTATGATTTAAATAATATATATTTTAATAATTATCCTAGTTTATATGATTATAAATTAAAAACAAATGATTTAAAATATACTTTTGGTTTTGAGTATTTTAATGAAAAAACACCTTCTGATTATCGTGAAATATCAGGTAATGTATTTAAAATAAATGAAAAGTATCGTAGTACTATTAATACTGGTTTGTATGATATTTTAAAAATTGAATTAAGCAAAGAACAACTTAAAAAATATGATTTTGAATATTATGAAGAAGTACTTTTAAATGAAGATAAAATTCAAAATAATAATAAAATTAATGTTGTTGATAGAAATTTACTTAATGCTATATATGCTGCTTTTGCTAAACAAAACGGTGAGAGTAGATATTCATCAGGTTCAAACTTTCTTTTATGGTTAAGACAATTAGTTGGAAGTGAAAGTATTGATTATAAAGGAAAAGAAGGTTTTATTAATGTATTAACAACTAGACTTAAAAATGGTGATCCAATTGTTTTGGTAAGTAATTTTTGTGGAATGCATGCTATTAATGCAATTAGTTTAATTCAAGATAGTGATAATCCAAATTATTATAAAATTGCTGTGTATGATAATAATTATCCTGGTGAGAAGAGATATGTTGATTTGGAATGTAATGATAAGACTTGTGTAACTAAAGCTAATGAGTATTATTCTAATTCAAATGAACCAATTAGGATAACTGTATCACTTGAACAAGATTTAGAATATTATAATTAATATCATAAAATATAATTGACTATTATATGAAAATGTGTTAAAGTTTTAATAGATTAAGAT